>CAZGEE010000019.1:0-12347 GCA_964525035.1 uncultured Anaerolineales bacterium | reverse complement strand
CGGGGCGTCGTGCCAGAGCTCGACGGGGGTCTCGGTCTGGATGACCTGCCATCGGACGTTCTGCTCCTTGGCCCGGCCGATGTACTTGGTCAGGTTGGGCAGGTCGTAGTGGTGCGGATCCCAGTCGCCCTCGTAGGCCAGCTTGTTGTAGAGAATGGGCCCGTGCCCCTTGACCAGGAAGAGGATGGCGAAACTGGTCGAGACGGTATTGCCCCAGTTGCCGGCCGAGCCCTGCTCGCCGAGCAGGTGGGCGGCGATCTCGCGATACCAGTCGTGGGTTCCGAAGTAGCGGAAGCCGGTGGCGATGCCGACGCGTTCGGCCTGGTAGATCCAGTAATAGTAGTGGTAGCCCTTGGGGCTGGAGTCGGGGAGAAACTCCTCGTTGATCCACGCGATGCCGCGCGTGAGGGCGTCGCCGACGATGTCCTTGCCGCGCATGCTGTGCCCGCCGCGACAGGGGCAGCCCAGGCCGCCGGTCAGGAATTCGTTGGTGAGGTAGAGGCTGGCGACGCAGGCGGCGGTCATGTTGCCGTAGCTCGGCTTGGCGCGGGCGGCCTCGATCTCGGCTTCCGTTTTGCCCTGGTAGCAGCCGTAGTTCCATCCGCCGTCGGCCTTCTGGTCCTCGATGATGCGCTTGTGGACGCGCCACATGGCGTCCTGCTGGATTTCGATGCCGCACTTGGCCGCCTCGCTGAGCGCGAGCACGCAGAGCTGGGTGTTCGAGAAGTCGATCGCGCGCGGATTGTGCGGCGGCCCGCCGTAGCGCCAGCCGCCGATCTTGCTCTGGTTCGCGATGAGCTGGTCGCAATCCTCCTTCATCTTCCGTCGCAGGATCGGAATCATCTCGCGCTTCGCCCGGTGGTACAGGTGGGCCAGGGTGACCACCCGGATGCTGATCATGTAGTTCTTGTCCAGGTCCATCCCGAGCAGCAGTTCCAGCCCCTTCTGGAACCGCTTGTCGTCCAGCGGGGTGTTGACGTACTCCAGCGCCATCATGGCCATGGTGTGCTCGCCCGGAGGCCACCGTGAGCCGCTCGTCGGCCGCACGTTGCCCTGGCCGTCCGGGGCGGTCCTGTGCGGCCAGATGCCGTCGTCCCCCTGTTCGGTCCAGAGCCACTCGACCCCCTTCTCGATGGCCCGGTCGATCTGCTCGTCGGTCACCTGCGGCCCGGCGGCTGCCTGGCCCCGGGCGGACGAGGTCACCCCGGCGCCCAGCAGCAGGATCCCGAGAAAGACGATTGTCCGTCGTAAGGTTCGTTCGCGCATGTCATCCCTCACAGTGTTGGTAGCGATCACCGCTCGTTCTTCTCCGTCCCGTCGGCTGCCTCGCGGACCGTTGCCGGAAGGAGCATGTTCGTTGCCACCGCCCGGGCGTCCGCGGTCTCGTAGCCCCGATTCCCGAATGCCTTGACGCCCGTCAATGACAAGGCCGCATCCACCGGCGTGTACAGCCCGGCGAGCCGGTCGTCGAGATAGAGCCCGCAGAGTTCGGCGTGCGGCTTGCCGATTCGGTCGGGTTTCAGCGACCGGGTGAAATCCACGTTCGTCAGGTTAAACCCCGACGGGCCGCCGAAGTCTCCCTTGAGCAGAGGGCTTTCCGGTCCCAGGGGGCGGACCTCCACGCCGAGCCGGCCGGCGAAATCCCGGAAGGCCTTGTCGAAGGCCGGGTCGCCCATGCAGGCGTCGGCCGCGAGGAAACCGCCCGCGCGGAGCCAGTCCTTAAGGGCACTCTGCCGGTCGGGAGACATGGCCAGGCCCTTGCGGCCGGTGACCCAGAAGACGTCGGTTTTCGCGGCGGCCTCGTCGGTGGGCTTCGCGGGGTCGCCGACCTGGAGCGTCAGGCCACCCCGGTCCGCGGCATACTCGGCGAGCGTGCGCAGTGGCCGGTAACGCCGACTGACGTACCAGTCGCCCCCGTGTTCGAGCAGCCGGACACGCAGGGTCGTCCGCGGGCCGGGCGAGACCGCGGTCGTGGAGACGCCTCCGCCGGCCTCGGACGCGCGCCGCTCCGCCAGCTTGCTGCGCAGCTTGCCGCGGTCCGTGGCATAGGCGTAGAGGTTACAGCCGAGGTCAAAAAGCAGCCGCTGTCGGATGATCGCGAACGTGTGCCACGCGCAGGAGATGTCCTGCGGAGAATAGATCACGAAGGTGCGTGTGCCGTCGAACATGCCCATCAGTCGAGGCCGGCGCCCTTCGAGTCGAAGATCGGCCTCCCAGAGCGGATGGTCCTTTTCGAGGCGTTTGAGCTCCCACTCCGGCCAGATTTCCCGGCAGGCCCGTTGCCACCACGCGCCGACGTTCCGGTTGCCGCAGCTCGCCTCGAAGAGGATCGTTCCGCCGGTGTCGGTGAACTCGCGCAGTTTCCGCTTGTCCTCCTCGGAGAGGTCGATGGCCGATTCGGCGGTGATGTAGAGCAGGGGGGCGTCGTGCCACTCGTCGACCGGGGTTTCGAGGCCGACCACCTGCCAGCTCATGGGCTGTTCCTTGGCGTGACCGACGTACCGGGCCAGGTGAGCGGCGTCGCGGGGGTGCATGTCCCACTTGCCGTGGAACTGGAGCTTGTTCAGGAGGACCGGCGCGCGGCCCTTGATCAGGAACATCAGGGCGAAGCAGGTGCGGTCCTGCCGCTTGAAGCTCGCCCAGGACCCGTCGTCGTCCTGGGTTCGGACAACGTACTCGGCGCCTTCGCGGTACCAGTCGTGGGTGCCGAAGTATTTCAGCCCCGCGGCGAGGCCGACCCGCGCGCAGGCATAATGCATGTACTTGTTGTGCCCGCTGCCGGTCCGGGCCTTGTAGTTTTCACCGAGCCACTTGATGCCGCGGAGGATGGCCCGGTCGATCTCGGCCGGACGGTTGCCGCTGTGCCCGCCCCGGCATGGACAGCTCAGATGGTTGTAGAGCTTGTCGCGGATGATGTAGAGCGAGGCCACGCCGATGGCCGTCATCGAGTCGTACGATGGTTTGGGGCCGAGCTTGGGGATGTCTTCCCAGCCGTAGTTCCACCCGCCGTCGGCACGCTGCTTCCTCAGGAAGGCCTTCTGGGCGAGCAGGTACGGCTCTGCGGGGAGTTCGCCGCCGGCCATCTCGTACTCGTGCATCGCCAGGATAGCGAACTGCGTGTTGGAGAAGTCGGCGTTGCGGTTGGGTTTCGTCGGGTACGACCACATCCCGTCGTCGTGGCCGCCGCCGGTGCGCTGACGCTCCAGGAGCCACTGGACGTCCTGCTTCATCACGCGGAAGGATCCGCGGCGCTGCTCGGGGTCCAGCATCGGCAGGAGCCGGGCGATCGTGATGACCCGGCAGCTCCGGGTGTACGTGTGTTCCAGCGGGGCGTTCAGGAGGAACTCCAGCCCCCGGCGCATGCGCTCGTCCTCGAGGCTCACCCCGGCGTGGGCGAGGGCCATCATGACGACCGCCTCGTGGCCGTATGGGTATGAGTACTGCACCCAGAGGTACTTGCCGTCGGGGGAGAATCTGCCGTCCGGCTGCGCGTTGCCGAGCAGGTACTCGACGGCCTTGTCGATGGCCGTGTCGACCTCCGCGTCGGTGACCGCCCGGGCCGGCGCGCCGGCGAGTCCGGTGAGCAGCGTCAGGACGGCCATCGCTGCGATTGTGCTCTTGCGTCCGGTCGTCAATCGCTTACTCCCTCGTGCTTACGAACAGAGCCAGGTTCGTCGCGATCGCCCGGGCATCGTTCGCCGCGTAGCCCCGGTTGCCGAAGGCCCGGACCCCGGTCTGGGAGAACAGGATATCAAACGGGCTGAACAGGCCCACCATGGTCTCGCCATCGTAGATGCCGAGCAGTTCCGGCGCGGGCCGGCCCACACGCGCCGCTCGCAGGGCGTAGCTGAAGTCCACTTCGCGGACGTCATAGCCCGTGGCCTTGCCCATCTGCCCGGTGAGCAGCGGGTGGTCCTCGGGAAGGGCCCGAAGCTCCAGCCCGGCCTGCCCGACAAACCGTTCCACGGCCGTCTTGAACTCCGGATCGCCCAGGACGGCCTCGGCCACGAGGAAGCCGCCGCCGGCCAGCCAGGACTTCAGCCACGCGGCGCCGTCGGCCGTCAGCGCCGAACCGGCCTGACCGCTGTAGTACAGCAGGTCCGTGTCCTCGGGTAGGGGCTCGCCCGGCGCGACGGGGTCGCGTTCGGTCACGGTGAGGCCTACCGTCTCGCCGAGGTCGGCCGCGAGCTCCTGCCACGGGTGGTAGTTCCGCGCCAGGTACCACTCGCCGCCGTGCTTGATCCGCACCAGCTTGAGGGCGGCCTCGCCCGGTGCGGTCGGGGTCGCGGCGGCGTACTTTTCCCCGGCGCCGGTGCGGCGCTCGGCCAGGCGGCTCCGGAGCTTTCCGCGGTCGGTGGCGTACATGTAGAGGTTCCCGCCGAGGTCGAACAATTGCCGGTGGCGCAGCACGGCCTGAACGTTCCACGGGCAGGAGATGTCGGCCTTGCTGTAGAAGAGGAACGTTCGGACGCCGTCGCTGGCGCCCATCAGGCGCGGCAACCGCCCGGAGATCTTCTGGTCGGCCGTCCACAGCGGGTGCTCGCGTTCGATCAGGCGCAGTTCCCACTCCGGCCAGATTTCCCTGCACGTGCGCTGCCACCAGAGGGCGACCTCCCGGTTGCCGCAACTGGCCTCGAACAGGATCGTGCCGCCGGTGTCGGTGAAGCGACGCAGCTTGGCCTTGTGTTCGTCGGAGAGTTCGATCTTACTTTCGGCGGAGATGTACAGGATCGGCGCGTCGTGCCACTGCTGGACCGGCACGTCGAGGTTGATGACCTGCCATTGGATGCGTTGCTCTTTCTGTCGGCCGACATACTGGGCCAGGTTGGCCAGGTCCCGCGGGTGATTGTTCCACTCGCCCTTGAACTGAAGCTTGTTCATCAGGACGGGAGCCCGGCCCTTGACCAGGAACGCGATGGCCAGGGCCGTGTTCGACGGCGAGGCCCACCCGCCGTCGGCACGCTGGTTCGCCAGCAGGTCGGCCGCCATTTCCTTGTACCAGTCGTGCTTGCCGAAATACTTGATGCCCGAGGCCAGGCCGACGCGCTCGCAGGAGAACGGCCAATACATCTGCCACGCCCCGCGGTGGGGGTTCTCGCCGACCACGAAGTTCTGCCGGACCCACTCGATGCCTCGGCGGATGGCGAGGTCCACTTCGCGGCCCTGCCGCGGGGACTGGCCGCCTCGGCAGGGGCACCCCGTCCCGCGGTAGAGCTTGTCGCGGATGATGAAGAGGCTGGCCACGGCCGCGGCGGTCATCGACCCGTAGGGCTCATCGTCGGCATGGATCGAACTGCGGTGACCGTAGTTCCAACCCCCGTCGGGCTTCTGCGTCTCCAGGTAGCGCTTCAGGGCCTTCTTCCACACGTCCTGCGGCAACTCCACCAGAACCTTCGAGGCCTCGTGCAGCGCCAGCAGGGCCATCTGGGTGTTGCTCAGTTCGCCCCGGCCCGTGCCGGTGTAGTTCCAGTCGCCCTCGTCGCACTGGGCGTCGTAGATCCACTTCACATCCGCCACGAGGCGCTTCTTGACGCGCTCCTGCAACTCACGCGGCAAACGCGGGTAGAGCTGCGACAGCGCGATCACGCGGACGTCGTAAGCGTAATTCTTGTCCAGCTCGGCCTCCAGGGCCACGTCCAGGGCTTTCTGGAGGCGCGGATCGCTCACGGGCACTCCCGCGTAGGCCAGGCCCATCAGGCCGCAGACGTCATGGCCGTGGCGGAACAAGTGGCCCTCGCTGCCGTAATCCCCCCATCCGCCGTCGGCGTTCCGGGTGTTCATCAGGTACTGGACGGCCCGCTCCACGGCCGCGTCGACCTCCTCGGCCGTGACGTCCCCGCGGGCCGGCATCGCGGCCGACAGCGCAGCAAACGGGAGCAGGAATGCGGCGACGACTGCGGTGACCCATTTCCTCCTCATCGTTCGGATCTCCTTAGGCCGGTCGGTGACGGCACGTCAGACTTCCAGGGATCGTGCTTCGGCGTTTTCCCATTCCGCCGGGTGGGGCCCCGAGCCCCGCCGCCGGGGACGGGGCAATGCAGGTCGTCCGGGTTGGGGTCATTCCGCGGCGTCCTTTCTCAGTACAGACGAACTGCACAAAGCGCGATTCAGTTTTCCTGCCCGGGCCCGCGCAAACCCGATGCGGCCGTTTGCGCGGGAAACGGCCGGGTGCACATGCCCGGTGCGGCCGGGGTCTCAGCGGCGTACGTCCTCCCGTCGCCGTGCGCATCCTTCGCAACGGGGCGCCGGGCGGCGTCATACCATGGTGGGCCGCAGGAACATGTTGATCAGGATGGCCAGCGCGCTGTTCTTGTCATACCCGCGGATACCGTATGCGACGGCCCCGGTCGAGCTGTAGGTCACGTCGAACGGGCTGTAGTACCCGGCGATGCGATCCCCGGCCTTGATAGCCAGCACGCGGGGTTTGGTGATGCCGGGGTTCTCTTCACGGACCGTCCGGCTGAAGAAGCTCTTGGTGATGGCGATGCCCTGGACGCTGTCGGAGAACTCGCCCGTGAGCAGCGGATCGCCCTCTTCGACCGGTACGAGTTCCAGCCCCTCGGCGCCGTCGATGAATTCCCGGAAGTTCTTGTCGAAGGCCTTCCGTCCCATGACCGCCTCGGCCACGACGAACCCACCGCCGGTGATGTAATCGGCCAGGTACTGTTTCTGCTGGTCGTCGAGTCCCATCGCCTCGTCCCCGCGGACGACGAGCAGCTCGGGAAGCCCGGGAACGATCCGGGATGCCTCGAGCGCTTCGCCCATCGCGAGGGTGACGCCGAGCTTCTGCTGGAATTCGCTGATCAGGTGGGCCATGATCCCGTAATGGAGACCCCTTTCGTGGTTTCCGCCATGTTTAAGCATGTTGACCGAAATCAGGTTCTTCGCGCCGGCCTCGATGTCTCTCATTTCCACCTCGAGTTCGGCGTCGGACCCGAATTCCGGCTTGGGAATGCGGCGGACTTGTCGGCCCTCTTCCCGGGCCTTTTCCGCTTCAGCCTGCTGGGCCTTTTCCCATTCTTCCTTGGCCTTGCGCTGCGCTTGCAAACGGGCCTGGGTTTCCACGAGGCGGGAGGGCGGGGGAGCCTTGTCGGTGGCGTAAGCGTAGAGGTTGACCGCCATGTCGAACTTGGGTTTGTCCTTGATGGCATCGCGCATCTGCCAGGCGCACGAGAAGTCGGAGTCGGTGAACAGGCAGAACGTCCGGATGCCGTCGTCCACGCCTTCGAGGAGGCCTTCGGCGTCGATCTGGAGCTGGCAGTTGTAAACAGGGTGACCCTGGGGCAGTTCCTTGAGCGGCCACTGCGGCCAGAGCTCCTTGACGAGGGACCGCGCGTCGGCGGTGAACTGCCGGTTGCCGCAGTTCGACTCAATCAGCAGCGTGCCGCCCTGCATGCAGAACCGCTTGAGTTTCTGCTTCTGCTCGTCTGAGAGTTCCAGTTCGTCCTCGCCGGAGAGGTAGAGCAGGGGAGAATCCATCCAGTCCTCGAGGTCGCTTCGAACGTCGACCACCTGCCACCGGAACGGCCGTTCCAGGCGTCGGGCCACCTCCTGGGTGACCAGCGGCAGGTCTCGCTTGTGGCGGTTCCATTGGCCGTCGTACTTGAGCTTGTTCATGTAGACCGGGGCGTTGCCTTTGGCCAGGAAGATAATCGCCAGTGAAACGTCGACGATCGATTCAGGCGTGACCACGTACTTCTTCTCTCGGTCCCCCACTTTCTTGGTGATAATCTGCGGGGGATCGAAATCATCTTTCCCCTCGTTCAGTCTGCTGTCGGGGCTGTCGAGTGCGGGGTTGAAGGGGCGGAGGCATTTGGCGCGGCTTCGGCCGTACATCGAGGAACTTCCCTTCTTGTACCAGTCGTGCCGGCCGAAGGTCTTCAGCCCCGAGGCCTGCCCGGCGCGCTGAAGACCGTAGTAGAAGTAGGTGGCCCACTTCCGAGCCGCGCCCAGGTTGGCGTCGGTGTCGCCGTCGAAGAACTTGATCAGCCACTGGATGCCCTTCTCGACGTGTTCCTCTTCGAACCGGCCACCTTTCGAGCGTCCGCTGGCGCACGGGCACCCCACGGCTTTCTGGAGTTCGTCGTTGGCGATCATCAGGCTGGCCAGGCTGGGCGCGGTCACGGTGACGCTGGAGAGGGTCTTCTCCTCGTCGCCCTCCTCCGGGGGACGGTAGCTCCACCCGCCGTCCGGAAGCTGGGTTTCGGTGTAGTGCTGCCGGAGCCGGCCCCAGGTCCGCCGTCCGACCTCCACCCCGGCGAGCGAGGCGTCCCGCAGGCCGATCACCGCGAACTGCGTGTTGGAGTTGTCGCCGCGATTCGACTCCCGCCGGCTCTTGTAGCCCCACATCCCGCTCGGGAGCTGGTTGCGACTCAACCAGTGGGCGTCGCCCGCCAGTTTCGACTTGAGCTTCGGGTAGTGTTTCGTCAGTAGCGCGTAGGCCATGGCCCGGCAGGCCACCGCGTACGTCCGCTCTACCTTCATGCGGCTGAGTGCCACTGCCGCCTTCTGGATGCACGGACTGTCCGGCGGTTCTCCCGCCAGGAGCAGCGCCTGGACCGCCAGACTCGTCGTCGCACCGGTGAAGTCCGGGTACATCGCCCACGACCCGTCGTCGCGCTGGAGTTCCTTCAGCCGATCGCAACCCTTCGCGATGGCCTCGGCGATCCGCTGGTCCGTCACGGGAACCTGTGCGCCGGATTGGCTCCAGGCGGACGATCCCACCACGAGAACCACCAGAGCCGCCCCCGTCATGATCCGAAGAGCTTTCATAACCGTGCCTCCCATCACCGCACCTGTTGGATGTGCATTCCGCAGGGAATCTTACCTGAAACGGGCTCCCTGCGCCAAGGCGAACCCCTTAGAACCTCAGGGCGTACAGAAAAACGTTCCGGACCACCCGGCGGGCGTCCTCCGGCACATAACTCCGGGCATGGTAGGGCATGATGCCGTCCAGTCCGGGCGCTACCGCGTAGGGCGAATAGACCACGCCGAAACGCCCCCCCAGTTCGACGCCTTCCAGGTGGGGAGTCTTCAAATCCGGCTGCTCCCGTTGGACCCGCCGACTGTAGGTCACCTGCTCGATCTCCGGGCCCGCCTGTCCGTTCAGCATCGGGCTGGCCGGCGGAATTCGCTCGAGCGGGGCCTCGGGAAAAAGCTCGCCCATCAGATCCCGAAATCCCTCGTCGAACCCCCGCATGCCGCAGCAGGCCTCCGCGAAAAGAAATCCACCGCGCTCCAGGTAACTCCGCAGGGCCCCTTTCTCGGCTGGGGTCAGCGCCGGGTCGTAATGGCCCGCCATGTAGAGCAGCGGAAACTCCCCGAGCCGCTCGTCGGTCAGCGCCACCGGCACGGCCCGGGTGGCGGTCCGGATGCCCGACTGCTCACGCAGCATCGCGAGGAGGCGGTCGGCGGCATAAGGCCGGCTGTTTCAGTCCCGGCCGTGGTGACGCACCTTGCCCAGGGCCAGGGCCATCGGACCGACTTGCGTCTCGGGCACCTCGTCCAGCCGCCGAACCGAGGAAAGCCGGTCGGGAAGCGGCTGGAGCCCGGTGGCGTAGGCGGCGAGGTTCAGACCCATCTTCAGACCCAGTTCCTCGTCCTCCTTCCCCGCCAGCTCCCAGGCGCAGCTCAGGTCGCCGGTCGAGAGGAAGAAACTCGTACGGCAGCCATAGTTCACCCCTTCGAGCGGCCACCTCGGCGACAGGTCCTCCGCGCTGTGGTACACCGGGTGGCTTTCCGGCAGGGGCTCGAGCGCGTAACCCGCGAACAGTTCCCCTGTCAGCTCGCGGACGCCCTCGGAGAAGTCCTCGCTCCCGCAGCACGCGACGGCCAGGACCGTGCCGCCCTGCCGGACGTACTCCAGGAGCTTTTTCTTCGCGGCATCGCTCAGCCGGGGAGCCTTCCGTCCCGTGACCAGCAGCAGCGGCGCCTTGAGCCACCGTTCCAGCGGGTCCGAGGGCGAGACGGACTGCCAGGTGACCGGCCGCCCATTCAGCCGCGTCCCGATCCACCGCGTGAGGTTCTCCGCGTCGTACAGGTTCCAGTGCCAGTCGGACCTTCGCTCGCTCCAGCGAAGCTTGTTGACGAGCACGGGCACGTGGCCCTTGGTCAGGAACAGGATGGCGAAAGCCGTGTCGTATTCCGGGGCGATGCCGCCGCGCTCCGGGGCCCGGGCGAATCCGCCGTCGGCGAGCTGGCGGCCGAGCAGGTACTCGGCGCCCCGGCTGAACCAGTCGTGGCCGCCGATCCGCTCGAGCCCGCTGACGATGCCCACGCGCTCCAGCGCGTAGAAGTAATAGAAGTGCCAGCGGTTGTCCGGCAGGCCGGGGTTCTTCTGCACCGTGAACCGTTTCCGGAGCCAGCCCAGCGCCTGGGCCGCCGGTTGGCTGTCGAGGTACTTCGGCCCTGCGTCGTCGCCGCATCCGCAGTCGGCCCCCTGGCGGAGGCGGGCCCCGGTGATGAGCAGACTGGCCAGTCCCGCCGAGGTCATCGAGCCGTAGGCCGGCCACCGCATCGACGAACTGCGCCCCTCGTGGCGGTAGCCCCAGCCGCCGTCGCTGAGCTGGGTCCGGACGTAATAGTCCCGGCTGCGCTTCCAGATGCGCTCGTCGATCGCGTATCCGCCCCGCGCGGCCTCGTGCAGCGCGAGCAGGGCGAACTGCGTGTTGCTGTTGTCCGTGGCGGCGGCGATGGCCTCGGCCTGGCGGTCCTCCTGCGGCGGCATCCGGTAGCCCCAGGTGCCGAGGCGAGTCTGGGCCCGCTCGAGCCAGTCGACCGCCCGGCGAATCTCGCCCGCATAGAGCGGTCTCCCGGCGATCTCCCCGGCCTTCAGCATTGCCATCGTCCGCAGCGAGACCACGTAGGTCTCCACGTTGGGGACCCGCTCCAGCGCCTCGAGCCCCCCGGCCACCGCCGGGTCGTCGAGCGGCTCGCCCGCCTGGAGCAGCGCCAGGACGGCCAGGGCGGTCATCCCGCCGTACTGATTCGCCACCGTTTCCCAGTGGCCGTCGGCCTTCTGTCCGCTCTTGAGTTTCTCGACCGCCTTGCTCACGCACTCGCGCACGGCCTCGTCGGTCGGCCCGGCGTCGGCATCCGCACAGAGCACGCTGACGAACGCCAGGCCCAGGAGCAGCGCGGAGAGCCCCCGACGCTTGCGGAACGAGAGGCTTCTGGCATGAAGAGTCATGGCCGCTCGCGATTATACCGGACGCTTACGGACCGTGCACGCCGGTTTCGGCCGATCAGGAGCCGGGGCTTCCTGTACGGGGACGCTCCCCTGTGTTAGACTCGGGTGCAACGTCGGTTGCGCTGCACTCTTAATACGCCCGAAGACGGGAGAATCGCAATGGACACGAGCCGAATCCACTGGCATGGCCACGACGCGTTTCGAATCGAGGACGGCGGGCACCAGGTCTGCCTCGATCCCTGGAAGATGCCCGACGGCCTGCCGCGGGCCGACCTCGCCCTGCTCCCCGTGAGCGGGACCTACGTGATGACCGCCGCGGAAGCCGTCGAGGCCGCCAACACGTTCGCGCTCTCGGTGGCCATCCCGATGCACTACGGCGAGATCGTCGGTTCCGACGAGGACGCCGAGACGTTCCGCCGGGGCTTCCGGGGGGAGACCGTCATCCTGCAGCGCGAAGGGTGAGCTGTCTTACCCGCCGAGCCCCCTCGATATGCGACCTTCGCGGGACGTGCCGGATTTGGCCGGCTGACCACGACGGCTGCCCGGGGCCGGCCCGGAGCTATCAGCCCCGCCCCGGTTGTCCGGGTTTCGCCGGAAGGGTCTTGCCCGGCCGGAGCGCAACTTTTCGTTGAACTGGCCGGGCCCTCGGGCTAGGATGTTCGCACGCCCGGGAACGACTCACCATATGAGGCCGACCGGCACGCATCGGGAGGGCGGTTCTCGGCCGGGCCGCGGCGGACACTGGCCGTGTTTCCCGCCATGCCCCGAGGCCTCGTGAGCCGATAGCAAACAGCAAAGGAATCCCATGGCCGCCACCCAGCAATTCCAGGCGCTCCTGGAGCAGTTCAAAGGCCGCCGCGACCAGGTCGTCGGCGAGTTGTCCAAGGTGATCGTCGGCCAGTTGCCGGTGATCGACCAGATGCTTGCGGCCGTGTTCGTCCGCGGGCACTGTCTGCTGGTCGGCGTGCCGGGGCTGGCCAAGACCATGATGGTCCGCAGCCTGGCCTCGGTCATGGACCTCTCGTTCAAGCGCATCCAGTTCACGCCGGACCTCATGCCGACGGACATCACCGGGACCAACGTGATCGACGAGACGGCCGAAGGGGTGCGGGAGTTCCGCTTTGTCCAGGGCCCGCTGTTCGCCAACATCGTGCTGGCC
>CAZGEE010000018.1:0-12573 GCA_964525035.1 uncultured Anaerolineales bacterium | reverse complement strand
CGGCCTCGTTCACGCTATCCGGAACGCCCTCAAGCCCGGTGACGGTGTTGCGCATGATGGGCAGCAGGGCGTAGAACGTGAGCGCGACGATGGCCGGGATGACGCCGGTCTTGCCGATGATCAGGAGCAACAGGGCGAGCATGGCCAGGCTGGGAATGGTCTGGAGAATCCCCACCACCCCGAGCATGGCACCGCGCAGCGGCCTCACCCTGCTGGCGAAGATGCCCAGGGGCAGCCCGACCAGCACAGCGATGCCGGTGGCTACGCCGGTAAGCATCAAGTGCCGCCCGGCCTGCGACCAGAGTTGCGGCAGGCGATCCACAACCAATGAGAAGAAATCTGCCAACAAGCCGTCCACTGAACTCCTCTTCCTCAGAACAAGTCCTGGAACTTGGACAGGTGCTTGGCCGGCCGACCGAACAGGTCGCGCACGAAGTCGCTCTGCGGCTCACCGACGACCTCCTCGTTCGTACCGACCTGCTCCAGTTTGCCCTCGTGCATTACGGCGATACGGTCCGCAAGGGTAAGGGCCTCGAAAATGTCATGGGTGACGAAGATGATCGTCTTGCTCAGTCGGCCTTGCAGGGCCAGCAGCTCCTGTTGCAAGCCGTCCCGGGTTACGGCATCCAGGGCTCCAAACGGTTCGTCCATCAGGAGGTACTCGGGATCGGTGGCTAAACCACGAGCCACGCCGACGCGCTGTTTCTGGCCGCCCGAAAGTTCATCGGGATAGCGGTCGGCATATTCGTCCGGCGGCAGGCCGACCTGGTCCAGCAATTCATTCGACCGGCGATGGCGCTGACCTCGGCCCTGTCCCAGAAGCTTCAGCGTCACCTCGACATTGCCGCGCACCGTCATGTGAGGGAACAGGCCAATACCCTGGAACACGTAACCGATCGACCGGCGGAGTTGAATTGCGTCTCTCTGGAGGATATCCGTGCCGTCCACCTCGATCGTTCCGGACGTCGGTTCGATGAGGCGATTGATCATCTTCAACGAAGTGGTCTTGCCGCTGCCACTGGTGCCCAAAAGCACGAGAGTTTCACCGTCCCGGACCTCGAGGCACAAGTCGCGCACCGCCTGCACGCCGCCCGGGTACGCCTTGGAAACGTGGTCGAAGCGGATCACCGCTTGCTCCCCATCTGCCGTTTATCGACCTCGAAAATCCCGACCAGGCCGTGCGCGCATCCCTGCCCGCCCTGAAGGTTGTTCACGAGGTACCGCAGGGCATAACCGAGTTGCGGTTCGATGATGTTTTCCCGCGGCAGGCCATAGCCCAGCCAGCCGATCCCCTCCACCACGAGCCGCATCCGCTCGAACATGTCCCGCACGGCGGCGGGACACGACGGCGGGGTCGGGGGCAGCTCTTCCGAGAACACCCGGCGCTGATCGTCGTACACCTCCAGCAGACGCGCTACGTACTGGACCAGCGTGTTCCAGCACATCTGGACGTGCTCGAAATAATCGTTGAGAAAGCCAAAGCCCTCGCGCGGCACGTAATCGAACACCAGCGAGTCGAGGTCCGTCCGGACGTTTACTTCGTGGAGCGAGTTTACCGCCGACCGCAACGCCGGCGCGTGCTCGTTGTACTCGCCCGTGTCCATGTGGCGTCCCGTCAAAACGGAGCGGTCGAAAAACTCCAGCGCCTGAATCGGCACGCCCGTCTTCTCGGCGGCCCGCTGGACGACGGACTCGGCTTCCTCCCGGCTCATCAGCCGCAGCGTCAGGTGCTCGAGCTGATCGCGCCGCCGTTCGCGCTCCTCCTCGCCGTAGATGTAGGAGACCACATAGTCCATGTTCCTCTGCGACGCCGGCTCCAGCGTCCACAGGCTCTGCCACTCGTAGCTATAGCGGCCCAGCCAGTCGCAGACGATGACGCAGTAGTCCTCGACGCGCTCGGCGATCTCGGCCAGGAGGTCCACCGCCGTCTCGTCGTCGTTGTGGTGCGAGAAGGTTCCGAACGAGGTGAAATACAGGTCGTACGGTTTTTCGCCCTTGGCGACCGGCAGCCCTTTCGTGAAATCACCTTGCTCAAAAACCATCTTCGGATTGTGCGAATAAAGCGACCGCGCCTGCTCCAGGAGGTCCTCGTTCAGGTCGGACCCCTTGTAGACCCCCAGGATGTCGGGGGTCAGCAGATCCACCTCCACCTGCTTCAGGTCGGCGTCGCGCTGGCGGATGCCGGCCAGCAGTTCGTACCCGTCCGCGCTCCCGCACCCGAGGTCGAGAACGCGGAGCCGCCGCATGAACCTCCGGCTACGCTCGATCAGCCTGCGCAGGTGCGGCCGCAGGAACATCCGCGTGACCTCGTCCTCCCAGTACTGCCGGACGTTGTCGTACTTGCCCACGAGGCCGGATCGCTTCGCGTAGAGTCCGCTCTTGACGGCCTCGGTATAGGCCGACATCTGCTCTTCGCCCGCCTCGTTCATGGCTGCGCGTTCCTCCAACTCGGTCATTTCAGCGTCTCCGCCAGCACGCCCGGCACCCGGTCTTCGATCTTCCGCCGCACGTCCTCCGGCAGCGGGGTGCGGGGACTGCTCATGATCTCCTCGTACCGCTCGTGGGCCGCGTAAAGGGCATCCCCCTCCCCCTCGCCCGACTCCAGCGGATAACTCACGTAGACCGGCTCCACCGTCGGCAACGGAAGATGGTAAACGTAGGTCCGATGGTCGCTCGCCATCACCTCGCGGATCATCCCCAGCACGTCGCCGCGTTGCTCCGGCTCGACCGACGGCGCGGCCAGGAGCCGCTTGCCGATACCGATGTGCGCGTCGTCCATCACCGCCTGCTCCGGACAGAACACGTTGGTCCGTTCGAGAAGTCCGAAGGCGTAATGGATGTACTGCGCGCCGCTCCGCGGGACGTTGAGCAACGTGGTGAGCTTCTCGGCCGTGGCCTGGATGCCGGGGCGCTCCGTGTCGCCGACCCCCGCGGTGCTGTAGCACGGAAGGCCATAGTACCGGGCCATCTGCACGCAGTCCACGTTGTAGTGCACGAACTCGGGCGCGCCGTACATGTCGTTCAGGTTGTCCAGCCGGGTTCGCACCGGAACGGCCCCATAGAGCACCGGCGCGCCCGGCGAGGCAAGCTGGTTCAGCGCGACGCCGGCGAGCAACTCGGCATTGATCTGGGCCACCATGCCGAACTCGTCGAACGGGGCCGTGGCCCCGCCCATCGGTGAACTCGAGACGACCACCGGCACCCGACGACGCGAAATCTCCAACAGCTTCGCCGCCGTGTCGTCCACCACCTGGAGCGGGCTCTTGACCACGCACGTGATGAACGACAGGAGGGGATTCTCCTCGAACGCCTTTTCCCCCCCCGCGATGATCCGGCCGAGTTCGATTACCTCGTCGAGCGCCTCCAGCGACGTCAATCCCGCCTGCACGTGTTTCGTGATATTGTTCAGACTGGCCAGGTACTTGTTGACGTCCTTGTTCCGCGCGGTGACCTCGCGGTCCCGGATGTTGACGCACCGGATGAAGAAATCGAGGTGTTCCAGACGATCACAGAGATGGGCCGCCCGGCAAAGCCGCTCGATATTTCCCGGCTCGCGGCTGAACTTCGGCACGCCCCCGTCAAACGTCACGTCCAGCCACACGTTGGTCTCCGACCCGCTTCCGAACCGGACCCGCGGTTCGTGCGCGTCGAGGATCAAGCGGTTTTCGGGGTCCCGGGCGCCCAAGACGATGCGTGAGGGGGCGGACTCAAGTACTTTGTCCACGATCGAGCCGGGAATGCGAACCCGCGCACATCCGTCGGCGTCCTCCACCTTTGCCCCGGCCTTCTTGAACAGCTCGGCCGCGTCCGCGTTGTAGCAAAGCAGCCCCGGGTCCTCGAGCAACTCGCGCGACACGCCGTCGATGAGCTTGACCTGCTCGTCCGACAAGCGGCACTCGGGCCGGACTACGACTCCTTCGCGCTGTGACTCCGAATTCATATCAGTCCTCATCCTGGTAGCCTTCCGTTTTCGATCCACTCAATCCCCATGCACAAGCCGTCGGCACGCCCTGTGGAACGGGACCTCTGAGCTCAGGCCGCGGATTCCGGTCCCCGGATCCCGGGGAACGCCTGCAGCAGCTTCTTCCGCACGTCCGCGTTCAGGCAGCTCTGCGGAGGAGCCTTTCGCAGGGCCGCGACGAAAGCCCTGGCACGCGACACGGCGGCCTCCTCCGGCCGGTAGGCCTCGCGCTTCTGCCGGTTGGCCACGTGGGGCAGGAAAAACTCGCCCCGCATGTGGCGGACCGTATGGTCCTCCACGAGGTAATCCTCCCCGGGGCCCTTCCCGGCAATCAGGTCGGCCGCCAACGTCTCGTCGGTGACCTCAATGCCGCGCAGCACCCGCTGGCACATGCCGAGGATCTCGTTGTCGACGACCAGCTTCTCGTACGCCACGGTCAGGTCGAATTCGGTCAGCCCTGCGATGTCGTGAATGTAGTTCGCCCCGGACATGGCCACCAGCAGGCTGGACATGGCGCTCTCGTAGGCGGCCTGGGCATCCATGGTCTTCGCGTCACTGGTTCCGCCCGTCGAGTAGAGGGGCAACCGGAAATGCTGCGCCACCTGGGCCACGGCCGCGTTAATCATCGCCCGCTCGATCGGCCCTCCGAGATGGTTCATGGTGCGCAGGTCCGGCAGGGAACCGACGCTGCCGCAGATACCCGGCGCGCCCTTTTGCGTGGCCTGAACGACCGTGATGCCCCCAAGGGTCTCTGCTACGTGCATCAGCACGTTGCCCGCCAACGTGATCGGAGAAGTCGTCCCGCAGATCGGCTCCGTGGGCACCACGACGGGCAATCCTTCACGGGCAACGTGGCAGGTCATCTCGCCGTAATCGCCGTCGATCTTCAACGGGCTGATCACCAGCGTGATGAACGAAACGAACGGGCGCTCGCGAAGCGCCTCGGCGCTCCCCGCAACCATTTGCGCCATGCGGATTGCCTTCTTCAGGCCCGCCATCGAGTAGATGCCGCCCATGACGTGTTTCGTCGTGTGGTCCAGCGAGTGGAAGAACCGGTTTTCGTCGATCTCGTCCCGCTCGGTCACCTCGTGCGGAAACACGTTGATCGTGTGCAGGTGGATGTTGCCCAGCGCCTGGACCATCCGCGCGTTCAAGACGAGATCACCGACGTTCGCGTTACGGCGCTCTCCGGTGTCCGGGTCCAGAACATAAAGTGCGGTGCCCCCGGTTCCGTAGTGCACCCGGCCGTTCTCGAGATGGCAGTCCGTTTCGCCGTCGCGCGAATAGAGCGTCACCGAGGACGGGTTCGATGCCACGGCGTCTTCCACCATGGAGCGGGGGAACCGGCAGACGCGCGTCGACGCGTCCGTTTCCGCGCCGGCTGCCTTGAGCACGTCAAAAGCCGTGTCCGAGTAAACCGCCATCCCCGTCTTCGCCAGCATGTTGATCGCCTCATCGGCCACGCGCTTCACGTCCTCGCCGCTCAGGGGCCGATACAGCGACGCAGCAAGGCCCGGGGCTTCCTGCCGTTTCACCTCCAGAGGCTCACTCATTGTCTGATCAACCTTTCTGCTACTATCTTTTCTGCCCTTTTTGCCGGTGGTCTTCGCCGGCGCGGCAATCCCCGATGCATGATGAACCTGAACGAAAAGGTTCACACACCGGCATCCCAACGCACGATCACAAACAGCCGTCCGGGGAACTCGGCCTACGGATCCAAGCCGACATGCTGATTACCGGTTAAGCCGCCTCGGCGTGCACCGGTCTTAATGCACTCGCAACACACGGCGGGAGAACGTCTGAACCGTCCAAGATGGCCTCCTATATACTCGCGCGCCCGGTGCATGTCAAGGGCTTATTCGGTGGCGGCCAGCCCGCAAACGACGCTGTGCGCCCTGAAAGCCTTTACGCAGGGTTTGCTGCGCGCAGTACCGCCGGAAGCGCAAGCGTGCACGATATTAAATCGAGTGAACGCAGACGAAAGCCGCTTCCCACGGCGCCCCCTTGCCGTTATTCTATTTGTGCACAGCAGTAGGAGTGCGCGCCGTTGCAGCAACCCGGGCCTTCGAAGGGGACAAAGTCGCACAGTCTATTGGCTCGGCACAGACAGGTTCAGTGCCCATGAAATCACTGCGCGTCGTTCTGAATCTCGTTCTGGTTTCGGTGCTTCTTACAGGCGGCGGCTTGGCGGCGCACTGGCTCGCCACGCATCGCCGACCGCCGGCCGAACGGCCCAGGCAGAAGTCCGTCCCGAAGGTCCTGGCGCCCGCGATCCAGGCTCAGAGAGATCAGCGCGTCGAAATTGTCGGTTTCGGATCGGCTCGAGCCTATCTCCGAGTGAGTATAACACCCGAGGTAACCGGGCTGGTAACCGAGAAAGCTGCCTCGTTCTTCTCCGGAAAGTACGTGCGCCACGGAGAGATGCTACTGCGCATCGACGACACGAACTACCGCCTGGCGGCGGAGTCGGCCCGGAAGCGCATTGCCCTGCTCGAGACGAACCTTGCTCAACTGGCCCGCGAGGAGAAAAACCTCCAGGCATCACGCGAAATCGAGCTGGAGCATCTCACCGTGGCCGAACGCAAGTCGGGCCGGGTGCGCCGCCTCGTCGAGTCCGGCGCCGCGGATGAGAATCGGCTGGACACGGCCCGGGAAACGGTCCTTGCCCGTCGCGTCCAACTCCAGAGCACCGAAAACCAGCTCGCCCTCGTCGAGCCCCGCCGGAACCAATTGCAGGCCGAGATCGACGCGGCCGAGGTTGAACTCCGGAAGGCTGAGACGGACCTCGGCAGGTGCGTCGTGCGAAGCCCGTTCACCGGCCGAGTGGTGAGCGCCCTGGTGGACGTCGGCGAACGGGTCCCCGCCGGGGCCAAGTGCGGCGAGGTCTACGGGACCGAGATCATGGAAGTGCCCGTGTCCGTCCCGGCCTCCGACCTGGCGTGGATAGACGATGCGCTGCTTGAGGCGTGCAAACGCGGCGAGGGCGCCGGGCCCGACGAACGGATCCCCGCGCGGGTTCACTGGACCCAGCCGAACGGCGGAAAGACGGTCTCCTGGGAGGGGTGCGTTGACCGCCTGGAGGCCGGCCTCGAGGCCAAGACGCGGACCGCGACGCTGGTCGTGCGCGTGAAGAATCCCCCCCGCGACAGGGTTCCGGCCGCGCACGCCTCCGGCATCGAATTCCCTTCGCCGGGACCTGATGCCCGCGAGATTCCGCCGCGACTCGACGTCAACATGTTCTGCAAGGTCACCGTGCTGGGTAAACGGCTTGAAAAGGCATTCCTCATCCCGCGGCGCGCGCTCCTCCCGGACGGAAGCGTCTATGTCGTTGTGAACGGGAAGCTTCGGAAGCGCGAGGTGTCGACGGCACGCCGGACGAGCGATCGGGTCATGATCCTACCGGGCGCCGGTCTGAAGGAAGCGGACCGCGTGGTGCTGGACCGAATCCCCAAACCGGTCCTCGGAATGACCATTCGCGCGATGGACCAGCCGCCGCAAACGCGGGACGCCTCCGGCGAGAAGGACCGGGAGACGCCGTGAACCTCATTCGCCGAATGGTCTCCAACCCCGTGGCCGCGAATATGTTGATGATCGCGGTCCTGGCCGGCGGCCTGGTCGCCGCGCTGACGATACCCCGCGAGCTTTTCCCCGAGTTCAGCGCCGATGCGATCACGGTAGCGGTCCCCTACCCCGGCGCGAGCCCCGAGGACGTGGAGCGCAGCATCTGCCTGAAAGTCGAGGACCGCCTGTCGGGAATGGAGGACGTCAAGGAGATCAGCTCCACGAGCCGCGAAGGCATCGGCACCGTGATGCTGGAGCTCAAAACCGGCGCCGATGTCCAGAGGGTACTCGACGACGCCAAGAGCAAGGTGGATCAGATCGAGTTCCCGAAGGACGCGGAAGATCCCACCGTGACCGAGATCACCCTGAAGCGTCATGTCGTCAACGTGGCCGTGGCGGGCCGGTGCCCGGAGCGGACGCGGAAAGAGCTGGCCGAGGAAATCCGCGAGGAGATCAACGACCTGCCGGAGGTCTCGCAGGTCAGCGCGACGGGCATTCGCGAGTACGAGATTACGATCGAGGTATCGGAGGAAGCGCTCCGGCGGCACGAGCTGACGCACGAGGACGTGGCCGCCGCCGTTCGCGCCAACAGCCTTGACCTCCCGGCGGGCGACCTGGAAACAGGCGGAGGCGAGGTGTCGATCCGCGTGACCGGACGGAAGGACTACGCCGAGCAGTACAAGAGCATCGTGGTGCTGGCCGAGCCCGACGGGACCGTGGTGCGCCTCGCAGACCTGGCCACGGTCAGCGAAGGATTCGAGGACGTCGACATCGGGGGCCAGTTCAACGGCGAGCCCGCCGCGGTCGTCAGCGTGTTCAAGACCTCCGAGGAGGACAGCATTGCTATTGCCGAGGCCGTCCGGGACTACGTCGAGCGCAAGCAAGCGGAGGTGCCCGAGGGCATCACGCTGGAGGTCTGGTCCGACAGCACGAAACTGATCCGCGACCGGCTGGACATGCTGCTGCGCAACGGAACCCAGGGGCTGCTGCTCGTGTTTCTCATCCTGTGGTTTTTCCTGGGGATGCGTATGTCGTTCTGGGTCGCCCTGGGCATTCCCCTGTCCATCCTGGGGACCCTGGCCGTCCTGCACGTTTCGGGCATGACGCTGAACATGATGAGCATGTTCGCCCTGATCATGGCGTTGGGGCTGATCGTCGACGACGCGATCGTGGTCGGCGAGAACATTTACTCGGAGGTCGAGCGCGGTCGGCTACCGCGGCTTGCGGCCATCGACGGGACTCAGGCGGTGCTGCTCCCGGTGATCGCCGCCGTGGTGACCACGTGGACCGCGTTCGTTCCGCTGCTGTTCATCTCGGGCGTCATGGGCCGGTTCATTCAGATCCTCCCCCTTGCCGTGATCGTGGCTCTGGCCTTCTCCCTGCTGGAGTGCCTGCTGATCCTCCCGCCTCACCTGGCTCACAGTCTCCAGGCTCGCGGGCGGCACCGGAAAGAGGATTTGCGGAGGCGGGGCCTGCCGGCCCCGGTTCGAGAAACCATGAAAGCCGTGCGCGCCGGTCTCGACCGCGCGATTCAGTGGGTCATCGATGTACCGTTCACGCACCTCTACCGCCTGGCCACAAGCCACCGGTACGCGACGCTGGCCCTGTTTGCCTCGGTGCTCGTGGTCATGGCCGGGGCGGTTCGCGGGGGCCACGTCCCCGTGGTCGGGTTTCCGAAGGTCGAAAGCGACACCCTGCAGGCGCGGATCACGCTTCCGACGGGAACGGCTTTCCAACGCACTGCGGAGGTCGCTCGCCGGATCAGCAGCAGTGCCCTGGAGCTGAACGACACCTACGGGACGCCCGACGGCGAGCCCGTGGTCCAGCGAGTGTATTCCCTGCTCGGACAACACCAGGAGGAGGGCGAAAGCGGTTCACACCTCTGCGAGGTCACGGTCGAGTTACTCCCGGCCGAGCAACGTCCCTCGGACCTGAAGAGCGAGAAACTCGTCACGGCGTGGCGGCGGAACACCGGTCCCATTCGCGACGCCCTGAGCTCCGAGTTCGGCATGTTCCGCGGAGGCCCGGGCGGCAAGGCGCTGGAGATCCGCCTGCTGGGACCGAACACCTCGTTTCTGGAGCCGGCCTCCGAACGCCTTCAGGAGCGCCTGGCCGAGTTCGAAGGCGTCACCGACATCCGCGACGATGCCCGGCCCGGCAAAACGGAGATGAAGGTCAACCTGAGGTGGGGCGCGAGAAACCTGGGCATCAGCCTGGCTCGGTTGGCGGCGCAGTTGCGCGACGCCTTTCACGGGAACGAAAGCCTGACGATCCAGAGCGGCCGCGACGAGATCGACGTCATGGTCCGCTATCCCGAGGGCGAGCGCCGCAGCCTGGCCGACGTGGAAACCATGCGCGTCCGCACGCCCGACGGCGCGGAGGTCCCCTTCACGGAGGTCGCGGACGTGACGCTCGGGCGCGGCTACACGACGCTCCGCAGGGCCGGCCGAAGCAGCCTGATCACGGTCTCGGCCGACGTCGTCGAGGAAAAGGCCAACGCCGAACAGATCCTGAACGAGTTGAGCCGGGCCGGCGGCTTCTTCGATCAGCTCCAACGGGAGTACCCCGGCCTGAAAATCGACCTCCGGGGGCAGCGCCAGCGAATCTTCGAGTCGCTCGATTCCCTGATGCTCTCGTTCCCGGTCGCCCTGCTCTGCATTTTCACCATCCTGGCCACCCTGTTCCGCAGCTACCTGCAGCCGGTCATCATCATGGTTGCCATTCCGTTCGGCCTGACCGGCGCCGTGGTGGGCCACTGGCTGCTCGGGTTCGACGTCACGCTGCTGAGCATGTTCGGGATGGTCGCCCTGACGGGCATTGTGGTCAACGATTCGCTCGTACTGGTGGACCGCGTGAACCGGGAGGTCCGTGGGGGACGCCCTCTCTTCGCATCGGCCGAAGAAGGGGCCCGGACCCGCTTTCGCCCGATCATCCTCACGACCCTGACCACGGTCGCCGGGATCACGCCAATGCTGTTCGAGCAGTCGTTCCAGGCCCAGTTCCTCAAGCCGATGGCCGTCTCCATTGCTTTCGGCCTGCTGTTCGCCACCACGCTGACGCTGTTGCTCGTGCCGAGCCTGTACCTGATCGGCAACGACCTTCGCCGCGTGGTCATCTGGCTGGTCCGGGGGGAGTGGCGAGCGCCCGAGGACGTGGTGCCTGGGGAGAATCCCCTGCCCGAAGAGGCGCTGGAGGATTAACGGACGGGAGCGGTCGGGCGCCTGGCCGAAAAGGAACCATAGCGCCAAGCGTCAACGCTTCACGAACCACGCTTCGTCTTCACGCCGGTGATAGATTCTTTCGGCCTCGGTCAGAAAAGCGGACTGGTCCGTTTCGCTCAGCGGCTCGCACAACCGGGCCACCGCGACGTTCGCCTCGAGCTGCTCGATGGTGTCAACGCCCACGACCGCGCTGGAGACCCCGTCGAGGCCCATGACGAAACGCAGCGCCTCCTCGGCCCAATCAGCGAGGAACGCGTAGGCCATCACCTTCATGCCGAGAACGCCCACGCCGCGGCGCTTCGCCACGGGCATGACCGTGTCGTAGAAGGGCCTCACCGCGGCGTGAACGGCCCCCAGCGAGCACAGCAGCGTGTCGAACGGGTACTCCTCGAGCGCCTTGGCGAGGATGGCCGGGTCGCGATGCCCCGTCAGCCCCACGAAGCGCACCGTACCGTCCCGGCGGAACTCCTCGATGGCCTTCAGCGCCCCGTCGGGCGCCGTGATGGCCCTCAGGTCGTCCTCGTCCTTGAAGTCGTGGATCTGGACGCAGTCCAGGTGATCGGTCCGCAGGCGACGGAGGCTCTCCTCGATGTTCGCCCGCATGCCGTCGCGGTCGCGGCCGGTGCCCTTGGTCGCCAGGTACACCTCGTCGCGCCGCTCGCCGGTCACGAGGCCGATCTTGCGCTCGCTTTCCTTGTACCCGTGGGCGGTGTCGATGTAGTTGATGCCCAGGTCGAGCGCCCGGTGCACCACGGCCGCCGCTTCGTCGTCCGGGAGGAAGTTATACTTCACACCCCCCAGCGACAGCACGGTCACGTCGAAGCCGGTTCGTCCCAGCGGTCTCTTCGGAAGGTCACTCATTCACTTGTCTCCGTTCTGTAGCCCTTGTCCCGCAACGGCCACGTCCACTGAAAGCCGGAGGGTCGGATTCTCGTCCGGCCGCTTCGTCTTGTTCCTCTGCCCTATTCCCGCTCGACCGCGATGGCGATCTCCTCGACCTCCAGCGCCCGGGCCATGTCCCACGCCATGACCGCCTTCTCGAGCGGGCACCGGCGGTCGCCCTTGATGACCAGCGTTTGGATCGGCGCGGTTTCGTTCATCTCCGTGAGTCGCGCCCACAGCCGATCCTCCGGCACGTACTCATCGCCCACGGCGAAGCGGCCTTCACGGGACACCCACACGGTCACTACGTCCTCAAGCTCGCGGACCTCGCTGTGGGCGGCCGGTGCGAGCTCGACCTTGAACAGGTTGCTTTCCTCGACGAACACCGCGGTGACGACAAAGAACAGCAACAACAGGAACACGCAGTCGATCAGTGGGGTCAGGTCCGCCTGGTCTCCACCCACCTCCAACCGTTCGGTCAGGCGTTCCATGGGGTCATCCTCCCGGGACAAAGCGCGGCGGCCTCGGTCCTATGCAGGGGACTTTGCGCTTCCGGAGGCCGCGGCATGCATGTGCCTGTAGTTGATCCGGTTGATCGCGGCCTCGGCCTGTTCGGCGAGCGCGGTCACCCGGGCGGTGAAGTAACGATTGCCGAGGATCGCGGGAATCGCCACGATGAGTCCCCCGGCCGTCGTGAAAAGCGCCAGCCCGATGCCCGCTGCCAGCTCGCTCTTGTCGGCTCCGCCCGTGGTCGCGATCTGGCTGAAGGTGATAATCATCCCGACCACGGTGCCGAGCAGTCCGAGCAGTGGGCTGATCACTCCCAGCGTGGCCAGGGCCAGCAGGTTCCGCTTCAGGGGCTTCATCGAAACCGTGGTCGCACTGGTCATCGCCTCGCCGAGGCTCATCCCGCCGCCGCCCTCGAAGGCGTTGAGGCGGTTCATGACG
>CAZGEE010000017.1:0-12695 GCA_964525035.1 uncultured Anaerolineales bacterium | reverse complement strand
CCAGAATCTCGCGCCGCGTCGGAATGCGCCGCATGGGAACGATCCCGCTATCGGCTCGGCCGCCGAACGGGAGCGGTCCACCCGTCTCGGGCTCTTCCTCGACGTGACCCCGCCGCTCAGGTCCACCTACTACGTCGGCCCAGGTCTTCGTTCGCTTCTCCTTGGCACGCACCAGCCCGCGAAGTTCGGCTACGGGGTCAATCGACCGTCCCGCCACTTCGATCCGCGTCCCGGAACCCAGCGCCTCGAGCTGGGCAATAGCCTCCTCCTCGGCACCGAAGTTGCCGACGTGAACTGCCGAGACACCGTAATGGAACCACGCGACCCATCGCTGCGCGTCGGGTGTGAGCGGGTCTTCCAAATGCGCGCGGATTCTCTCCATGGCCGTCCGGAACTGTCCCGCCTCGAACGCGCGGCCCCATAGGACCGCGGCCGCACGCCGAGCTGCATGTGTGCCCGGAAACCGCCGCAACACCTCGGCGGGCGCGCTCGTCTGACCCGATTGAAGGGCCCGCTCCAATGCGGCCTGGGCTTCCGAGGCCATCATCCTCTCGTAGGACCTCCGAAGTTCCTCCGGCAATTCATAAATCAACTCACGAACGGCCAGGGCCGCTCCGCGACCCGACTCGGGAAGCACCGCTTCGGGGCTCAATTCGCGCTCGACCAGCTTTCGAAGCAAGGGGGGGACGGCGGCGGGGTCGTCCGAAGCGAGCCGGTCGCGCATTCTCTCCAGCAACGGCCTCGCGTTCTTCGATTCGTCCAGGTATTGCTCC
Source organism: uncultured Anaerolineales bacterium (assembly GCA_964525035.1). Classification (GTDB taxonomy): domain Bacteria; phylum Planctomycetota; class Phycisphaerae; order FEN-1346; family JAACEH01; genus CAZGEE01. Next base: position 11,922 of record CAZGEE010000017.1, on the reverse strand, counting down.
TGCCCGGCGCAGATGCCACCATCCCCAAATAAGACGACCGTCACGAGAGCCCAACCGACGACGGCACGGTAAAGTGCCGGCCCCAATCGGCCGGTTCCATTCGAGACCACCCGAAAAGCCTCGGTGAAGGCCCACGGACCTTTTGGGCGTGCTGGTCGCATAGTCATCAAAGCATTCCTTCGGTTTTCGCACCGCCAACGCCATCGGGTCGCGAGGTACGGTGATCCGTCAGCAAACACATTTTCTCCGCCCGCGTTCCGGAAAACCCACAGCGCGCTCCGACCAGAGCATTCCCTCGCTCGAACGTCACGGCAGCGGCCCGATCCAGCATTGCCAGGACTTCCTCCAGGCGGGACACGGCCCGGCGGACTTCAGCCCTCAGAAGGTCGCTTTGCGTCCTGATCTCCAAGGTCATCCCTAACGCGAGGTTGGGGTACGTGGGCCCGGCGCCTGCCGCAGGGCGCGACACAGCTACGTGGACCTCAAGGGACCGGCCGGATCCGGGTTGCGATTTGCTCGCAAACCGCAGGTGCCACCCCGCAGAGTCGCCCTCCCCTACGAACTCCAGGTTTTCCCCGGCCCGATAACCCGCAAGCTCCGGAAACACTTCGGACTCGCTGGCAATCTCCTGGTCCACTCCCTCCAGGAGCCAGCCGGCCATTCGGAGGGCAATACCGCGGAGGGGCTCGAAGGGAACGGTACGCGGCCGGGAGCGGACCAGCCGCCCGAACGCCTGCCGCGCCGATTGCTCGTCTCCCCTCAACAGGTGTACGCGAACCAGTTGGACAAACGCATCGTCGACCAACGCCGACTCGGGATACAGGCCCGCCATCCGCACCAGCGTCACAAACGCTTCCGGCCGGGGAGTCTTCCCGCTTGCCCGCCGCGACGCATCATAGTACATCTTCAGCGGCGTGAAGTCCGACTGACGGCCTTCGTCAATCTGCCGCGCCCGCGATGCACCGACCATGGCCAAGTAACAGCCTTCGCCATTGCGTTCGCGGAGACCCCGGGGTGCCCGAGCTCTACGATACGCATCCTTCGCCTCGTCGAATCTTCCCATGGCCTCCAGTGCCCCGCCCAGCCCGATCAGCGCGGTCGCGGCCCTCGGCCCTGTCTCGTGCCGCTTCAGAACCTCGCGATAGAAGCCTGCGGCCCGCTGCGGCTCGCGAAGGTCCTCGTGGCAAATCTCCGCTGCCTTGAGGAGCGACGCCTCCGCAATGGGCTGATCCGAAGCGTCCGCCGCCTGGAGAAACCATGCCATGGCCTGGTCGTAGTTCCCGGCGGCCCGCTCGCACTGGCCGGCCGCGTAGCACATGACCGGATCCTGCTGCTTGGGGTTTTCTGGAAGCAGGGTCCTATACTCCGAGCATGCACTCTCGTAATCCCCTCGGAAGAAAAGGGTCAGGGCTCCCGTAAAGGCCTCTTCGCGGTTTCCGTCCACGCCGGTGAAGACCTCCGCGCCCGCGATAGTCAACCCGAACCCCAGAGGTAGAAGAATCACGCACATTGCCACGAATGCGCCTCGGCCGCGCACCATGTCAGTAAACCTCCACGCGCAATCGGCCTCGTGTCCGCTCAATCTGGTCAAGGAGCTCCGCGCGTCTAATCGCCTCAGCAATCTGCCGTCCTTTGCGGTCGGCCTGATCCGGTGGCAGGTTCGCCACGAGTGTGACGGCCGTCTCGATCCGCAGCAGGCTTTCCCGCAGTTCATCATCCGCGGCAACCGACGCCCGCACTTGCGATAACCGCTCAGGCAGTCCCTGCGCGCGGGCGTCCTCGGCAACCCGCCGGGCCGTCCCGGGGCGTTTCCCGGCGCCGCGAACAAGAGTGCGAAGAGACGCATCCGCTTCGGCCAGTATCTCGTCTACTGTCGGCGGGGCGAATTCTGCGCCTCGTTCCTCAAGGCCCGATGGCCCTTCGCTCTCCCGGCCGCGCCGCATGGCCGGCGCCGTCGCCCACCCGGCCCAAAGCCCGAGCGCGAGCAGCACCAACCCGAGCGCATACCGAGGCCAGTATCGGGCCGCGTGTGCGCGGGCTCGCCTCAGCCGACTTCGCCGGCGTGCCCGGCGAAACGCACCGCTGCGCGAGAGGTCGCGGCGAACCGACTCGGCCACGCGACCGTTCGCAGCCAGGCCGTCCCGCAGCGACTGGCGACGAAGCGAACGTTCCACTTCCTTCCACTGCGTCACCAGGGCGTAGCAGGTGTCGCACCGCCGGAGATGGCCTTCGAAAAGCCGACGCTCCTCGTCGGACAGTTCCCCGTCGAGGTAGGCGCTGACAAAGATTTCGAACTTACACCCCGCCATGTGTATCAGCTCGAGAAGTGACGGTGAACGCGGCGGAAGGAACCGCTAGGAACACGCCGTCCGGTCCCAGCGTTCGAGGACTTCCCTGACTTTCTTTCTCGCACGGAACAACCGGCTTCGCACCGTCCCGATCTCCAGGTCGAGGACCTCGGCCAGCTGCTCGTAACTCATGTCCTCGTAGACGCGGAGGGTCAGGATGCTTTTCAGTTCGGCCGGGATCATCTCAAGGGCGGCACGTACCCGATCCCGTTCCTCGTCTTCAATGAGGCGGGCCATCGGACAGTCGTCTCGTGCCGGAGCCCCCTGCCGGATCAGCGCCTCAATGCGGCGTTTCCGGCTTTCCTCATGGCGCCAATGGCTGATCACGGCATTGACCGACACCCGCTTCAACCAGCTCGCCAGGCTCGCCGCGGTAGTCAGCGCGGGCAGTACCCGCCACAGTTGAAGGAAGACGTTCTGGGCCAGGTCTTCACTTTCCTCCCGACTGCCCGTCAGCCGAAGGATCTGCCCGTGCACCATCCGTTCGAACCGACCCACCAAAGCGGCGAAGGCTCTTTCGCTTCCCGCCTGGGCTTCGGCCAACAGCTGGTCGAGGCTCGCGGCGGGTTCAACGTCGGCTGCGGCCAGGTCCTCGGCCGGCACGGCGGCCGCCATGGAAGCCACAGCCGAGTTCTGCGCCGATGTCGCCATGTTCCCCGACCTCGCTGTCTTCATTTCCAACAGACGCGGCAAAGGGCGAGAAGTTCGGCAAAAAATCGCCCCGCGTCCTGGGTTCTCCCTTTATATAATACACCACAGGCTGCCCGATAAGCGAACAAATATCCCGCGGGCGCGCTGCTCGGGCGGCCGTCGGTGTTGATGAACCGGCCAGGTTTGGCATAATCGGGGGCAAGAGAGGCCCGAACGCGCCGCGGAGGGTCTTCGCGGCGCCTCACTGCGGAACGTTACAGAGACCACCATGCCCAGACGCATTTTCTCACATAGTACCCTTGAGCGAAAGATCCGCCTGATTTTCGGGCTGCTGATTCTCCTGATCATTGTGGCTTCGCTCTTTTACCCCTGGTACCTGATGGAGAAGCTGGTGGGTGACCAGGACATCGCCAGCGCCCGCGAAATGGCCCGGACGGCATTCGTGATGAAACACACACACGCGCTGTCGCCGGAGATCGAAAAGCAGCTGAAGGAACTCACCTCCATCGGCCCCGCCCCCGCACGGGAAGGAGAAGGCACGTCGCGGATCCTTCTGCCGGACGCGCCGCCGGATCGTCCGGACACCCAACCGGCCGATCCCAGGGAACGCCGCTGGCTGGAACAGTTCGCCGAGCAGAAAGACCCGGGCGCCAAGTTCACGCGGCGGCCGCGGGACGGCGACTATTACTTCGAATATGCCTACCCGCTCACCGCCCGAGAAGCCTGCATCGACTGCCACCGCCTCCGCGATCCCGAGCTCGAAGCGGGGGATTTCATGGGCGCGATCATGATTTCTTTCCCCATCGAGGACACGCGCAAGCTGATCAAGTGGAACCGGGCCATCCTGATCGCGGCAGCGCTGGTCACCGCTGCCCTGTGCACGGCCGTGTTCTACGCGGTGGTGAGGCTGATCATCGTCCAGCCCGTCCGGCACCTGAAACAGGTGGCCGACCGGGTGACCGAAGGGGACGCGGAGGTCCGGTCCGACATCCAGACCGGGGACGAGTTCGAGACATTGTCCCGGAGCTTCAATCGCATGCTTCAGCGGATGCAGGTTTCCCGCGAGGAGCTTCGCCGGGCCAACGTGTCGCTGGACCAAAAGCTCGAGGAACTGGCGCACGCCAACGTATCCCTGTTCGAGATGAACCAGATCAAGAGCAAGTTTCTGACCACCATGAGCCACGAACTCCGGACGCCGCTGAACGCCATCCTGGGATTCGCGGATATCCTGGAGGAGAACAAGTCTGTTCGCGAGGACGCCAAGCTGAATCGGTACGTATCCAACATCAAAGGGTCCGGCCGCCTGCTGCTCGACATCATCAACGACCTGCTGAACCTGGCCAAGGTCGAGGCGGGGAAAATGGAAGTGACCGCCGAGCAGGTTTCCCCCCTCGACGCCTGTGAGACGGCGATGAACCTGGCCCGCCCCACCGTGGGCCGGAAGGACCTCGCTCTGGAACTGGAAGTGGCCGAAGATTGCCCCATCATGACGACCGACGCCAGCAAGCTGCAGCAGGTACTCTACAACCTGTTGTCCAACGCGGTCAAGTTCACCCCGTCCGGCACGGTGCGGCTCACGGCGCGCGCCGTGGACAGCGAGACGATGCTCTTCCAGGTGAGCGATACCGGCCCGGGCCTTTCCTCCGAGCAACAACGGCTTATCTTCGAACGCTTCAGCCAGATCGATTCCGGGCATACCCGCCAGTACAGCGGCACCGGGCTGGGCCTTTCGATCGTGAAGGAACTGGTGGAATTGCTCGGCGGCGACGTGGCGGTGCGCAGCACCCCCGGCGAGGGCTCGACGTTCAACGTGACGCTTCCGGTGGTCTTCCATCCCCCACAGGAGGAGGCCGAGGAAGCACCCGTGACGCGCGTCGAGCCGGCTCCGGCCGGTGGCCGGCCGAAGGAGACGCAAGCGCCCGAGCCGATTACGAGCGAGGATACGACGTTTGCCCCGGACGTCGATACAGACCAGCTCCGCCCGGACGAACAAGAGGAAAAGGACACACAAAAGGATTGAACGCGCCGGAATGCAGCACAGCCGGCCGAAGCCGAAAGAGACGCGCCGCCGGCGCAGCGTGCTTTCCCCACAGGGCTCCCGAACTGAGGCGGATCAGTACCAGACGTTGATGATCAGGTGCGGCTCCGTGGTCGTCTTGCCGTGAATGTCGCCGATGCAGGCCGTGACGTGCTTGACCTCGAACCCGTTTTCGTCCAGCCAGCCGTTGACCATTTCGTCCAGCGTCTGAAAAGCGGCCCGGCTGAGTTTCGTATCGAACGTGCGGACCCGAATGGCTCCTTCGCCTGTGACATTCGGCTTGTGCTGATATTGCCGCTCCTTGCGCTCCGCACCTCCGCCTCCGCGCACAACGATCTCCGCCGTTTCCTCTTCCGTGTCCTCGAGTTTCAGGGGCGAGTCATCCCTGGAGGGATTCCGCGTCGGCTGGGTCTGAGGTCTCGATTGAGTTGGGGCGGGGCCGGTTTCCTTCTCGGGTTCCTGCTCCGGCATTGAGATGGAACCGCCCGCCTTTGGACTTGACTGCGACTTGGCCTGACCGGGAGCCTCCTCGCTTGATTGTGCAGTACCGGCCGCGACGGAGCCGGCACATTTACCGCACACCAGTTCGCCGTTTATCAGCTTCGCCTTGCCGTCGATAATGTCCTGTCCCGGAATACTTGCCCCGCATTTCGAACAGACCTTCACGTCGACCATAACCGTGCTCCTTCCTCATTGAACTCCAGCGCCCGGCTCGCGGGCACCACGCTTTCAATGTAACGATATTCTGCGGACCGTTCAACCTCTTTCCCGCAAAGGGCTTCCGCGGGTCGTCCGGCTTGCCGCGAGGACTCTTTGGGCGTATACTAATCAAGGAGTATCCACGAAAAGGCCGAGTGTGGAGCAGCCCCCCGGGCCGCCGGTGGCCCGGCCGCAGGATCTGGAAAGGAATCCGGATGACACATCGGATGCCGGGCGCACGGGCGGTCATCGTCACCCTGATCGCTTTCACGTTCTTGTCACTGGCCGGGAGCGCCCGGGCGGAGGATCCGCCGGCCAGCCCGTACGAGCAATGGGCGAATGGCCCCTCCCCCGACCCGATGTATTTCCCCATCGGCGTCTGGCTTCAGAGTACCTCCGCGAGCCGCGTTGCCGAATACCAGGCCGCGGGGTTCAACCTCTACGTCGGTCTCTGGCAAGGCCCCACGGAGGGTCAGCTCGCGGACCTCGCGGCGTCCGGCATGGAGGTGATCTGCTCGCAGAACACCGTCGCCCTGACCTCGCCGAACAATCACGTCATCGTCGGGTGGAGCCAGCAGGACGAGCCCGACAATGCGCAATGGGACCCTGAGACCGAAAGCTACGGCCCGCCGGTGGAGCCTTCCGAGATCGTCAGCCGGTACAACGACATGAAAGCCAACGACGCCACCCGGCCCGTGTTCCTCAACCTCGGGCAGGGCCTCGCCTGGGACGGCTGGTGGGGCCGCGGCGTGCGAACGGGGCATCCCGAGGATTACCCTCTTTATCTCGAAGGAACGGACATCGGCTCGTTCGACATCTACCCGATCGCCAAGGACGATGACGATTCGCGGTACGATCCAATCAATGATAAGCCCTGGATGGTCCCCTTCGGCGTCGACCGGATGGTCGGCTGGACCGAAAGCGACCAGGTGGTCTGGAACTTCGTCGAGTGCACGAACATCCACGGCTACGACGAGGCCACACCGGAGGAGGTGCGGGCCGAAGTCTGGATGTCGCTCGTGCACGGCTCGATGGGCATTCTCTACTTCGTGCACGAGTTCGACCCGTTCATTGAAGCCGGTCTGCTGGCCGACCCGGTGATGACGGCGGCCGTGACCGACATCAACAATCGAATCCACTCCCTCGCGCCGGTCCTGAACAGCCCCACCGTCGCCGGGGGCGCTTCGGTCCAGAGCAGTAACCCCGACGTGCCCGTCGACCTGATGGTCAAACACCACGACGGTGACATTTACCTGTTCGCGGTTGCCATGCGATACGGCACGACCACCGCAACGTTCCAGGTGGCCGACGCCCCGGCTACCGCAACGGCCGAGGTGCTGGGCGAGGACCGGTCGATCAACGTCCTCGGCGGGCAGTTTCAGGACGCCTTCGATCCCGTGGGAGTGCACCTGTACAAGATCACCGCATCCGGGCCGATGATCGACGAGTGGGAGGTGCTTGCGGACCACGGCGCAGCGGGCACCGTGGCAACGACCGTAAATGACGGCACGGTTGAGCCGCGTCCGGGAGCTCTGGAAACCTTTTGCGCCACCTTCACGGCCGCCCTCGACCCGGCAACCGTCGCGCCGGGCTCGGTCACCTTGTCCGGGGCGTCGGCGGGCGACCTATCGGCACAGATCGACACCCTGACCCTCAGCGAAGAAAATAGCGTTCTGACCATCACCCTCTCGGGACCGCTCCCCGACGGAGACACCTACTCCTTGACGGTGACCAACCAGGTGACCGGCCCGGACGGAAGCACCGTGACCGGGGACACGGACCTCGTGATCAGCGGCCTGGCCGGCGACACGGATGGTTCCGGGTCCGTCGGCGGCGGAGACCTGCTCGCCGTGCGATCCTTCGTCGGCACGGCGCTCGACGGGACGACGGCGCGCTATGACCTCGATCGGTCGGGGGCAATCACCGGCGCCGACCTGCTCGTCGCCCGCGAGCGCCAGGGAAACACCCTCCCCTGACTTCAAGCGCCGAGCGACGTCCGGCTCAACCCCTTCGAGAGGATCTTGCGCCATGTCCTCCCCCGGGCCGACCGTTGGCACCGCTGCGCCCTCTCGGGTATAATCCCCCGAACGCGCCGGCGCGTTTCTTGAAAGGAACCCCGTGAGAGCGTCACGATCTCGTCGCCCGGCATTGATGCTTCTTGTCGGACTCTTCATGCTGGCCTCGGCCGGCGGCTGCGTGCGGAACCTTGGCAGGGAACCCGGGTGGGGCAAACCCACCACCCTCCTGTTTGATCTTGATGACGGGCTGACAATTCCGGATCGCCCGGTGGTGATCTTTTTCGTGGACGGTCTGCATCGCGGGACGTTCGAGAGGATGCTCGCTGCGGGCGAGTTGCCGCACATCCGGCACTTCCTCGTGGACCGCGGGGTCTGGATCCGCGAGGCCGCCACGTGCCTGCCCACCGTGACCTACGCCGTCTCGACCAGCTACATCACGGGACGGTTCCCCGGCCATCACGGAGTGCTGGGGAACAAGTGGTTCGATCCTCGATACCTGGAGCTGCAGGACTACACCACCATCGGCACCATGGGCCTTGTCGATGACGACATCCGCGGTCCCACCGTCTACGAGATGCTCGAACCCGAGGACACCGTGGCGGTGCTGACGCAGGTGAACCGCGGGTGCGACCGGTTCTACGAGAACTGGATGCGCGTCGGCGTGGCCTGGTACTTCCGCATGTGGCGGAACGTCAGCATGTCCACCACTGCCCGCCTCCAGAACACGGTCCGGAGGGCCAACCGGACCGGCCGCTGGCCCGACCTCATCATGCTGTACTACCCGGCGACCGACGAGGTGGCCCACCGGTACGGCATCGAGAGCGAGACCTATCGCGAGGCCATCCGGACCTTCGACAAGGAGGTCGGGGACGCCTGCAAGGCCTTCGAAAAAGAGGGCTTCCTCGAGCGGACCCTTCGGGTCATGGTCACCGACCACGGGATGGCGCCGGTCGGCCGCCACGTGGACCTGGCGAAGCTTCTCCGCGAGAAAGGCCTCAGGGTCTGGAAACGGCGGCTGAACGAGCAGGAAGGGGATTACCAGAAGCGCTGCAACGAACTGGACGAATACGACGCGGTGGTCGTGGTCGATTCGGACCGCTTCGCCAAGCTCACGTTCCGCCTTTCCGGCTGTTCCTGGTCCCACCGCCCCTCGCTTGACGAGCTGCGTGACCTCCTTGCCTCCCCGTCCTCCGAGCAATCGACGAACGGCTCCCCCGAGGACATGGTGACGATGCTTTGCGGTCTGCCCGCCGTGGAACTCGGAGCCTATAGCGACCGGGGTCGGCCGGAAACACGCGTGACCGTTTTCGGCTCGGGCGGAACGGGCGTCATTACGCGCCGGACCAGAGCAGGCACCTCGCGGTATCGCTACGACGTGCGTTCGGGAGAGGACCCGCTCGGCTATGGCGCCCACGAGTCGGCTGCACGGCTGTGCGACGGACGCTTCCATTCTGCAGACGAGTGGATCAAGGCCGCTCACGGCAGCGACTATCCGGACCTCGTGCCGCAACTGCCCGAGATGTTCGACGCTCGTCGGGCGGGCGACCTGTGCCTGTTCGCCCGGGCCGGTTGGGACTTCGGCCGCACGAACCGGGCCGGCCACGGGGGCCTGACTCGCGGGGAAACCGTGGTGCCGATGATTTTCGCGGGCGCCGGGCTGCCCCAGGGCACAACCATCGTCGGCCCTGCCCGAACGGTCTCGCTGGTGCCCACCATCGTCGAACACGTCCGAGGATTGCGCGACCCCGAGCTTTTCCGTCACTTCGATTGCGACAGCCTGCTTGACATCCTGAGGCGGGCAGGCCAGAATGACGCCTCGCACGCGGCGCGGCACTGAACACCGGCTGCGTGTCGTCATAACGGTCCCGGCCGGACCTCGATCGACATCCGAAGGTCGGCGGTCGTGCGATGAGGCGCCGGGACGCTCGTGAGTTTGCTTAGAGGAGAATGCCTGTGCCCCTGGAGACGACGCTCCGCTCGCATACCTGCGGCGAACTCAGCGCCGACGCGATCGGCACCGAGGTGACCCTTTGCGGCTGGACCGCCCATCACCGCGACCACGGAGGCCTGATCTTCGTGGACCTCAGGGACCGGTACGGGATCACCCAGTGTGTCTTCGACCCGGCGACCGCCCCCGAGGCGCACCGCCTGGCCGAGCAGGTCCGCAGCGAATGGACGCTTCGGCTGCGCGGGAGGGTCCGGCCCCGGCCCGAGGGCATGGTCAACCCGAAGCTGGCGACGGGTGAGATCGAGGTGGAGGCAATCGAGCTGGAGGCTCTGAGCCGGTCGGAGACCCCACCCTTCGAGATCGGCGCCGGCAGCGCCGCCGGCGAGGACCTTCGCCTGAAGTACCGTTATCTCGACCTTCGCTGCCCGGAGATGCAGCGGGCCCTGGTCATGCGCTCCCGCATCGTCCACGCCATCCGGGCCTTCTACGAGAGCGAGCAGTTCACGGACGTTGAGACGCCGTTCCTGACCAAGAGCACACCGGAAGGGGCCCGTGACTTCCTGGTGCCCTCCCGGGTGAACCCGGGGCACTTCTACGCGCTGCCGCAGTCGCCGCAGTTGTTCAAGCAGATCCTGATGATCGCCGGCCTCGACCGCTATTACCAGATCGTCCGCTGCATGCGTGACGAGGACCTTCGCGCGGACCGGCAACCCGAGTTCACGCAGCTGGACGTCGAGATGGCCTTCGTCTCCGCCGAGGACGTCCTGGCCAACACGGAGCGGATGCTGGCCCACGTGATGAAGGAAATCCACGGGGTGGACCTTGCCCTGCCCCTGCCCCGGCTTACCTACGACGAGGCGATGAACCGCTACGGCACCGACGCGCCCGACGTGCGGTACGAGCTCCTGCTGCACGACGTCTCGGCCCTGGCGGCCGAGACCGAGTTCCGCGTGTTCAAGCAGGTCGCCTCCTCGGGCGGCACGGTGCGCGGCCTGAACCTGAAGGGTGGCGCCGCCCTGCCCCGCCGCGAGATCGACGAGCTGACCGGCTTCGTCCAGGAGCTCGGCGCCAAGGGGCTGGCCTGGATGAAGGTGGAGGAATCGGGCCTCTCCGGGGCCATCGCCAAGTTCTTCAGCGAAGGGCACCAGCAGGCGCTGCGCGAGACCTTCGCCGCGGAGACGGGCGATTTGCTCCTCTTCGTTGCCGACGAACCGGAAACCGTCTTCAAGTGCCTGAGCCATCTCCGCCGGCGGCTGGCTCGCCGGATGGGCTTGATCGAGGACGGCACGTTCCGCTTCACCTGGGTTACCGACTTCCCGATGTTCGAGTACGACCGCGACGCCGGACGCAACGTGGCAATCCACCACCCGTTCACCGCGCCGAAGGACGAGGACCTGGACCGCCTCGAGTCGGATCCCCTGAGCGTCCAGGCCAAGGCCTACGACGTGGTCCTCAACGGGACCGAGCTCGGCGGCGGAAGCATTCGAATTCATCGCTCGGACGTCCAGCAGCGCGTGTTCAGTCAGCTCGGCATCGACGAGGCCGAGGCCCGGCAGAAGTTCGGTTTCCTGCTGGACGCGCTCCAGTACGGGGCTCCTCCCCACGGGGGCATTGCGCTCGGGCTCGACCGCTTCGTCATGCTGATGCTCGGGCTCGACAGCATCCGCGACACGATCGCGTTTCCGAAGACCCAGCGGGCCCTCTGTCTGATGACGGGAGCTCCGGCGACGGTGGACGGGCGCCAGCTTGAGGAGTTGCACGTTCGCCTCGACCCGCTCGCCCGCGAGGCGTTGGAGAGCGAGGCCGAGTGAAAACCCACACGGGCCTCGATCCGGCCCGCGCCGCTGCGGCCGGGGCTTGCCAGGCATCTTGAAGCCCCGGGTACTGCGCCCATGTTCCGGGAGACCTCCTTCATGCCTTCGCCGATTCGGCTGACCAAGATCGTGGCCACCCTGGGCCCGGCCACCGAGTCCGAGGAGGCCATCCGCGCACTGTTGGAAGCCGGGTGCAACGTGGTGCGTCTGAACGCCGCCCACAATTCCAACGCGTGGCGGGGACGCGTCCTTCGGCGCACCCGGGACGTCGCCGAGTCGATGGAGAAGGACGTCGCGGTCCTGCTCGACCTGGCGGGCCCGAAGGTTCGCGTGGCCGAGCTGAGCTCCGAGCCGCTGGAACTCGCCGCCGGCGGTGTCGGCTATTACCCGCGCTCGGGCTTCGTCC
>CAZGEE010000016.1:0-12825 GCA_964525035.1 uncultured Anaerolineales bacterium | reverse complement strand
CTGGCAGACGGCCGACAGCGAGTTGCTGGGAGCCATCGAAAACTGGACCTACACCGCGGGCGACGTGATCGACCGGCACGGCTATTTCGGCGGCAGGCACGAGGGCAGGGGAGCGAAGTGGAGTGTCCGCGTCGGCCACACTTTCGAGAACCGCGCCGCCGTCCGGCACCCCGGGCGCTTGCCGCTGCAGGTCAACCAGGTGGCGGGCTACCCGGCCACGATCAGCGAGATCAACTGGCCGAATCCGAACCGCTACCGCGCGGACCTGACCCTGCTCGGCTCGGCCTGGAGCGCCCTGCAGGGTGTCGACGGCATCTTCTTCTTTGCGGTGGGCAATAACTCGCTGACCGACGCGTCGATCCAGAAGTTCGCCATCAGTTGCCCCGTGGTCGCGGGGACGTTCCCGGCGGCGGCGCTGTCCTACCGGCGGGGCGACGTGCGCGAGGTCGGCCCGGCCGTGCGCCAGGAGCTCGACCTGAAGGATCTGTTCACGCTCAAGGGCTCGGCCGGGGCCGCGGCCGCGGGACTCGACGCCTTGCGGCGGGAAGACGTCCCCGACTCGAAGCGGCGCAACCGCAGCGCCTCCGGCGGGTTCGATCTGCTGGCGTTCTACCTTGGGCGCGTCGAGCGGGCCTTCGCCGACAAGTCGCGTACGGTGGTTCAGCCCAAGGCCGCCGATCGCATTGACCGCGAGGCCGGGACTGTCCGCAGTCTCAGCGGGGAGGCGAGGCTCGATTACGAGCAAGGCCTGGCCGTGGTCGACACGCCGCGGAGCCAGGCGGTGGCGGGTTTTCTGTCCAAAGCCGGCCGGGTGGAGCTCGCGGACGTGGCCTTCGAGTCCCGCAACGAGTTCGGACAGCTCTGGGTGATCTCGCTCGACGGCGAGCCGATCGCCACGTCGAAGAAGCTCCTCGTCCAGGCCATGACCGACGAGCGGCCCTGCGGTTTCCGGACCGAGGGCGACCGCATCACGGCGCTCGGCGGGTGGCCGTTCGGCGTCGCGCGGATCGATGCCCGCGTCAACCTTGCCCTGCCCGGTGCTGAAACCCTGCAGGTAATTGAGTTGGACGAGAACGGCTACCCGGCCGACGGACCTCGAACCGTCCGAGCCGAAGAGGGCCGGCTCCCGGTTGACCTGGCGCCGACCGCCGTGTATACGATTCTGAAACGCGGGTCGGAAACAGAAGCGGGCCCGTGACGAGTTGCGGATTTCCGACCTTTGCCGGCCGTCCCTCCCGACCGCTTACCGGCTTTTGCGGAACTCCGGACCCGTTTCGCGTTTTATATCGGGTGTGCACTCGGTTGTGGCTTGTGCACCTGGCGGGATTCCGCGGCACAGGCCGAAACGGAAAAAAGCTTACGCAAGGAAGGGGACAGTTCGTGAATCGCCTGGTCACCATCGTTTTTCTTCTGGGAACTTTCACGTCCGCCGTCTGTGGAGCGACCTATTACGTCGATTTCGCCGCGGGGGCGGACGAAAACGACGGGCAATCTCCACAGAAAGCCCTGAAACATTGCCCGGGGGACCCCGGCGCGACGGGCAATGCGAAGAACCTCGCTCTCCAGCCCGGGGACAAGGTGATCTTCAAGGGCGGCGTGACGTACGCCGGGGCGGTCGAGGTGCGATCCTCCGGTGCCGAGGACAACCCGGTTGTCTTCGACGGCAATACCGAGGGCACGTTCGGCGAGGGCCGGGCGATCATCGACGGCGCCGAGCCCGTCACCGGCTGGACGCGGTGCGCCTCGGCCAAGCAGGCCGGGGGCAACCCGCACTGGGAGAAGATCTTCCGCGCCGAGGTGCCGGACGGGTACTCGTGGCGATCGATCAACCTGTGCACTGAGCGGAAGTCGCTTCCCGTGGCCCAGTCGCCTAATCCGTCGGACCCGTTCTTCCAGGAAAACATCTCGGACTTCTACCAGACCGAGGAGAAGCTCAGCTACGCGTGCCCTGCAAAGATCTATCCGGAAAAGGGAACGCACGTCAACAGTCGGCGGCCGCTGATCCAGGTGATCACCCCGGGGCGCGGTTCGGCCGTGGTGAGTCCGGTCGCGGGAAGCGCGTTCACGGTCGAGCTGGAAGAGCCGGTCACGGTGACTGCCGTCGGCATCTTTATGCAGCCGGGCTATACGCCCGTCAAGGAGGTGGCCTTTTACGGCGACGGCGAGGAGCTCCGGAGGGCCTCGCTGGAGAAGGACGCGGCCGAGGTGCAGAAGTTCGACCTGGCCGCCCCGGCGACGTTCCGAAAGCTTACGGTGAAGCTGCTCTCGACGTTCGGCAAGGTGAAGCACGACTGGACGGCGATCCGACGCGTCGCCGCCTACGCGGAGGACGGGACGAACTGCCTTGAGTTCACGCCGCGGATGAGCCTGAAGGACCCCAAGGTCTTTACCCACCCGGACCCGGATTACTACGCGGGCATGACCCTTGCCGTGCACGCGGGGCACAACGCGGTGTGCTATTTGGGCATCGTCGAGTATCGGCCCCGGGAGCACCGGGTATTCACGGAGTTCTTCGGCGACAAGCGCTACGACGAGACACGGTACAGCCTGCTGAACTCGGTGAGGCTGATTGACCGGCCGGGCGAGTACGCTCTCGAGGCCCGAGAGGACGGGAAGCCGTCGGTGCTCTACCTCTGGCCCGAGGACATGGCCGACGCTGTGCCGGCCGGGGTTGGCTGCGCGAAACGTTCCCATGGGTTCTCGCTGCAAGGGGCGGAACACGTGGTGGTGCAGGGCTTCCACGTGCGGCGCCAGGGCCTCCGCCGGGCTTCCGGCATCGACGCCCGCGGAGGCCGCGACGTACTCGTCCGCGACTGTGAGGTCTCCCTTGTGAAGGGCGGAACGGCCATCGGTTCTTACCGGGTCGACGGCATGCGGGTGGAGAAGTGCCACGTCCACCACAACCCGGGCCATACCAAGGGGATCGTCCTTCGCGAATCGAAGAACTGTGACGTCCGCGGCTGCCGGCTCGTCAAGAACACCTCCACGGGGCTCGACTACTACGGCTGCGAGGGCGGCACCGTGGCCGACAACGTGGTAACCGACCACCGGGGCATGCACGCCAACGGGCTGACCTTCTACCTCGGCTGCAAGGACATCGTCATCGAGCGCAACCGCGTCTCGCGCGGCAACGTGGCCTTGACGTTTCAAAGCGCCGAGAACCTCCTCATCCGCAACAATATTTTCGACGGCAACGGCAAGACGACCGTGGTCGGCATCTGGCCGGGCCAGCCGATCAGGAACATACGAATCCTGAACAACTGCATGGTCCGGTCCAACCACGACGTCAGTTGGCAGGCGGGCCTGTTCACCAACAGCAAAAAGTTCGACGGGCTCACGGTCGTGAACAACATCATCGACGGCCTGTGCGGAACCCCGCCGTTCCCCGAGGACGCGGTGTTCAGCCACAACCTGTACACCCGGCTCGGCCCCGACCGGGAGGACAAGGACTTCGCCGAGGGGGAACTCTACGAACCGGACGCGGCGAAGGTGTTCGTCGATCCGGCCAACGGAGACTTCCGCCTGCGGCCCGGCAGCCCGGCCATCGACGCCGGCGCGCCCGTCGAGCGCGAGCGAGACGTCGAGGGGACGCCGGTTCCGCAGGGCGGTGCGCCGGACATCGGACCCTACGAATACGCTCCCGGCAGCGGCTGATCGAAGAGGTAGGGGCGCGGAAAGCTCGGAGCGCCGACAGGTGCTGCGTGACGGCACGCCGGCGGAGAACGTACTGGTGATGACGGACGAAGGCAAACGGTTCGGTCCAGCGCAGGGGGCCCCGGCGGGCAATAGGCATTCCGGGAGGCAGGCACAATGCGTCAGGCGAAGCTCATGAAATCGTTAATCGAGGTCACGGTGGGAACGGCGGGGGCCGACGTGGTCGGGGCCACGGGGAGGGCGATTCAACTCGCGGTGGACGCGGTGGCCTACCGCGGCGGCGGCACCGTGCGGGTGCTGCCCGGGGAATACGAACTGGCCGGTCCCGTCCGGCTTCGTCCGAACGTGAGCCTGGTCGGCGAACGCGACGGGACGATCCTGCGTCGCGGTCCGCTGGTCTGGAGCCCGCTGGCCGTCGATGCCGATACGAGCGAGACGCAGATCACGCCGCAGCGGGCCGAGGGGTTCGAGCCCGGCATGGGCATCTGCCTGTGGGATCGGCGCAGCGGGTGGCTCGCCACGGCGCTTCCTTACACGGTTACCGCGGTTGAGGACGGTGTGCTGCGACTGGCGCAGTATATCGAAAGCGATCGCCTGGCCGTCGAAGAGGGGAGGGTGGTCAACTACTTTCCCTTGATCCTCGGCATCTGCGCCGACGACGCCGGGGTACGGGGCTTCACGGTTGACGGCGCGGTCAAGGACCCCGACGGCGTGCTACATTCCGCGGGAGCGGCGGTGGTCTACTTCTGGCGTTCGCGCAACGTGACCGTTCGTCGCGTGATCGCTCGCAACGGACCGGGCGACGGGCTCGTGCTGGCCAAGTCGAGCGTCGGGGCGACCGTCGAGGAGTGCGAAGTCTGCCACAACGCCAAGTTCGGAATTCACCCGGGCAGCCACAGCGCCTACTGCGCGGTCCACCGGTGCGACATCCATCACAACGGTGGCGACGGCCTGTACATCTGCTGGGGAGTGCGCCACAGCCGCTTCGAGGACAACCGGATTCACCACAATGGCGGGAAAATCCTGCGCAGCGGCCTCAGTATCGGTCATAAGGACACCGACAACCTGATCGTCGGGAATCGAATCTACGAGAACAAGAAGTTCGGTGTCTGCTTCCGGGAAAAGACCGAGCCGAACGGAGCGCATCGGAACGTGCTTCGTGAGAACACGATCGAGAACAACGGCAGCCGGGCGGACGAGCTGACTGAGATCAAGGGCCGCTTGCCGGACTGGGAAAGCGTCGGGTGCGGGGTTTCGATATGCGGCGTGACCCGGGACGTCACGCTCGAACGAAACCGAATCCGTGAGACGCGGCGGGGAGACGATCGCACGCAACAGCACGCCGTCTGCATCCGGCCCGGCGTCTCGGGGCTGACCCTGACGGGAAATAGCATGGAGGGACACGCGGGTGAGGACGTGTTGGACGACTCGGGGGACCCGAGCAACCAGCTCGGCGATTAAGCCGCCGCGCCTGGGCTCGGACGCGTGTGGGCGGCCCGCGGGAATTGAACGGACGCTGGGCCTCCCGCGAAAGCGGTCTTGGCGCTGAACGAGGCGGCCGGCCAACCGAACCGGGCGCGTGGCGACGGGGAAAACGATGGGGACGAGTTCGCGCGAACGGATGCTGAGTACGATCGCCGGCGGGCCGACCGACCACGTGCCGCTGTCGTTTCTCCTGCTGAGCGGACTGCAGGCCCGTTGCCGCGGCCTGGAGGAGTTCACCGAGCGTCAGCTCGAGCTCGGGATCGACGTGGTGGTCCCCCTGGGGGACCCGGCGTGGGCGTTTCGGCCCGAGGTGACGACGAAGGTCCGGGTCGAGCCCGCTTCACCGAACCCCTTGCTGCACAAGGTCTACCGAACTCCAGCAGGGGAGCTCGAAACGGTGGTCGAGAAGACGCCCGACTGGCCGCACGGGGACGACGTGCCGCTGTTCAGCGATTACATCATTCCCCGGGCGCGGCAGTTTCCCGTCCGGGGCGCCGAGCACCTGGATGCGCTCCGTTACCTGCTGGGCGAACCGGACGCGGCGTCGATCGAGTCGTTTCGCCAGGGAGCGAAGGCGGCGCAGCGATTGGCGGACCGTCACGAACTTGCCACCCGCGGCGGCTTCTACCGGTTGAGCGACACGCTGTGCTGGCTCTGCGGATGCGAACAGTTCGCCACGATGGGGCTCACCGAGCCGGACTTCTTCCGGGAACTCGTGGGCGTGGTGGAACAGTGGCAGGAGCGGATGCTCCGGATTGTGGTCGACGCGGGGCCCGACATCGTGGTGGATCCCCAGTGGTACGCCACGACGTTCCTGTCTCCGAGTCTTTACGAGGAGTTCATCGCACCGTCTGTCGAGCGTCGCGTCGTGATGGCTCACCAAGCGGGCGCGACGTTCTGCATGTTGGCTACTACGAACGTCCTGCCGTTTGCTCCCCTCGTGAAGGGCCTCGGCGTGGACGTGGTCTTCGGCGTCGATCCGATCGAGGGAGGCTGGGACCTGGCCCAAGCGAAGGCCGAGCTCGGCGACACGGTCGGCCTGTGGGGCGGGGTGAACGGCTACCTCACCCTGGCCGACGGCACGCCGGAGGACGTGGACCGGGCGGTCGAGCGGGCCATCGAAATCCTGGCGCCGGGCGGACGGTTCATCCTTGGGGCGGTGGACGACGTCCGTGTCGACAGGCCGGACGACCAGGGCTCCTGGGAACGGACCTGGGAGAACGTGCGGCGGATGGCCGACACGTGGCGCCGCCTGTGCTGAGGGAAGCCGTCCGGCGCCCCCAAGGGAGAAACGCCCTTGAAATCTCCCCGCAGTGCCTGCCGTCTTGCTTTATCGGCCGAGTCCGTTAAAATGCGCTGTGCAGAAGCGGTACGGCACGGCGGAGTGGCCGGTCGTGGCTGCAAGAGCTTGACCACGGGTGAGCTTAGTCTTCATACATTGTTTTTCATCCTCCTGAGTGTACCAAAGCGACCGTACCTGTTCTGACATCCGGGAGTTGAACGTGAGAATACTTCGCCTGATGGCTTGGATGGCCGTCGGCCTGTTGGCCGTGGGCTGGATGGTGCAACCGCTGTCCGCCCAGGGCTTCGGACGGCGGTTCAGTCTTTCTGAACTGAAGCAAATGGTGGCGGACTCGACGTTGCTGGTGCGTGCCCGCGCGGCGGAGCGCCCGGTGGCCGAAGGTCGGGACGAGGCCGGACTGGCCTGGCGCGTGCCGTTCGAGGTGCTCGACGTGCTCCAGGGCGAGTTCGGTGGGGATGTGTTGCAGCTGCACGTGAAGAGTCCGATCGAGGAATTGAATTGCAGTCGGCGGGCCATGAAAGATAGGGAATACGTGTTGCCCCTCGTGGAGTACGCGGGCGGGGCGACCCACTTTCGGTTGACGGCGGAGGTGGGCTTTGAAGCGGGAAGCGCGGAGGCCGGTCGGCTGATTGAGATCGCCTCGGGCACGGCACCCGCCGAGGAGGTGACGTCGTTGAAGCTGCGTGTGGAGCCGGCCCGTCCACCCTACCAGGTGGGAGAACCCGCTCCCGTGCGCGTCGTGATCGAGAATCCGTCGGAACAAACCTTCACGTATGACCAGGCGCCTTTGGTCCAGCGCGACGGGGCTCTCTATGTCGCGGGCGGTGGGAAGCTTGAGGTCGCCGACAGCCGGGGGAACCGCGTGACGGCCTCGGATGCGCTCAAGAGCGGAGTTTCGCCCCCACCCCCGGCGTCGCCCGTTTCGATCGGGCCGGGCGAGTACGCTCTCGAGGCCCGAGAGGACGGGAAGCCGTCGGTGCTCTACCTCTGGCCCGAGGACATGGCCGACGCTGTGCCGGCCGGGGTTGGCTGCGCGAAACGTTCCCATGGGTTCTCGCTGCAAGGGGCGGAACACGTGGTGGTGCAGGGCTTCCACGTGCGGCGCCAGGGCCTCCGCCGGGCTTCCGGCATCGACGCCCGCGGAGGCCGCGACGTACTCGTCCGCGACTGTGAGGTCTCCCTTGTGAAGGGCGGAACGGCCATCGGTTCTTACCGGGTCGACGGCATGCGGGTGGAGAAGTGCCACGTCCACCACAACCCGGGCCATACCAAGGGGATCGTCCTTCGCGAATCGAAGAACTGTGACGTCCGCGGCTGCCGGCTCGTCAAGAACACCTCCACGGGGCTCGACTACTACGGCTGCGAGGGCGGCACCGTGGCCGACAACGTGGTAACCGACCACCGGGGCATGCACGCCAACGGGCTGACCTTCTACCTCGGCTGCAAGGACATCGTCATCGAGCGCAACCGCGTCTCGCGCGGCAACGTGGCCTTGACGTTTCAAAGCGCCGAGAACCTCCTCATCCGCAACAATATTTTCGACGGCAACGGCAAGACGACCGTGGTCGGCATCTGGCCGGGCCAGCCGATCAGGAACATACGAATCCTGAACAACTGCATGGTCCGGTCCAACCACGACGTCAGTTGGCAGGCGGGCCTGTTCACCAACAGCAAAAAGTTCGACGGGCTCACGGTCGTGAACAACATCATCGACGGCCTGTGCGGAACCCCGCCGTTCCCCGAGGACGCGGTGTTCAGCCACAACCTGTACACCCGGCTCGGCCCCGACCGGGAGGACAAGGACTTCGCCGAGGGGGAACTCTACGAACCGGACGCGGCGAAGGTGTTCGTCGATCCGGCCAACGGAGACTTCCGCCTGCGGCCCGGCAGCCCGGCCATCGACGCCGGCGCGCCCGTCGAGCGCGAGCGAGACGTCGAGGGGACGCCGGTTCCGCAGGGCGGTGCGCCGGACATCGGACCCTACGAATACGCTCCCGGCAGCGGCTGATCGAAGAGGTAGGGGCGCGGAAAGCTCGGAGCGCCGACAGGTGCTGCGTGACGGCACGCCGGCGGAGAACGTACTGGTGATGACGGACGAAGGCAAACGGTTCGGTCCAGCGCAGGGGGCCCCGGCGGGCAATAGGCATTCCGGGAGGCAGGCACAATGCGTCAGGCGAAGCTCATGAAATCGTTAATCGAGGTCACGGTGGGAACGGCGGGGGCCGACGTGGTCGGGGCCACGGGGAGGGCGATTCAACTCGCGGTGGACGCGGTGGCCTACCGCGGCGGCGGCACCGTGCGGGTGCTGCCCGGGGAATACGAACTGGCCGGTCCCGTCCGGCTTCGTCCGAACGTGAGCCTGGTCGGCGAACGCGACGGGACGATCCTGCGTCGCGGTCCGCTGGTCTGGAGCCCGCTGGCCGTCGATGCCGATACGAGCGAGACGCAGATCACGCCGCAGCGGGCCGAGGGGTTCGAGCCCGGCATGGGCATCTGCCTGTGGGATCGGCGCAGCGGGTGGCTCGCCACGGCGCTTCCTTACACGGTTACCGCGGTTGAGGACGGTGTGCTGCGACTGGCGCAGTATATCGAAAGCGATCGCCTGGCCGTCGAAGAGGGGAGGGTGGTCAACTACTTTCCCTTGATCCTCGGCATCTGCGCCGACGACGCCGGGGTACGGGGCTTCACGGTTGACGGCGCGGTCAAGGACCCCGACGGCGTGCTACATTCCGCGGGAGCGGCGGTGGTCTACTTCTGGCGTTCGCGCAACGTGACCGTTCGTCGCGTGATCGCTCGCAACGGACCGGGCGACGGGCTCGTGCTGGCCAAGTCGAGCGTCGGGGCGACCGTCGAGGAGTGCGAAGTCTGCCACAACGCCAAGTTCGGAATTCACCCGGGCAGCCACAGCGCCTACTGCGCGGTCCACCGGTGCGACATCCATCACAACGGTGGCGACGGCCTGTACATCTGCTGGGGAGTGCGCCACAGCCGCTTCGAGGACAACCGGATTCACCACAATGGCGGGAAAATCCTGCGCAGCGGCCTCAGTATCGGTCATAAGGACACCGACAACCTGATCGTCGGGAATCGAATCTACGAGAACAAGAAGTTCGGTGTCTGCTTCCGGGAAAAGACCGAGCCGAACGGAGCGCATCGGAACGTGCTTCGTGAGAACACGATCGAGAACAACGGCAGCCGGGCGGACGAGCTGACTGAGATCAAGGGCCGCTTGCCGGACTGGGAAAGCGTCGGGTGCGGGGTTTCGATATGCGGCGTGACCCGGGACGTCACGCTCGAACGAAACCGAATCCGTGAGACGCGGCGGGGAGACGATCGCACGCAACAGCACGCCGTCTGCATCCGGCCCGGCGTCTCGGGGCTGACCCTGACGGGAAATAGCATGGAGGGACACGCGGGTGAGGACGTGTTGGACGACTCGGGGGACCCGAGCAACCAGCTCGGCGATTAAGCCGCCGCGCCTGGGCTCGGACGCGTGTGGGCGGCCCGCGGGAATTGAACGGACGCTGGGCCTCCCGCGAAAGCGGTCTTGGCGCTGAACGAGGCGGCCGGCCAACCGAACCGGGCGCGTGGCGACGGGGAAAACGATGGGGACGAGTTCGCGCGAACGGATGCTGAGTACGATCGCCGGCGGGCCGACCGACCACGTGCCGCTGTCGTTTCTCCTGCTGAGCGGACTGCAGGCCCGTTGCCGCGGCCTGGAGGAGTTCACCGAGCGTCAGCTCGAGCTCGGGATCGACGTGGTGGTCCCCCTGGGGGACCCGGCGTGGGCGTTTCGGCCCGAGGTGACGACGAAGGTCCGGGTCGAGCCCGCTTCACCGAACCCCTTGCTGCACAAGGTCTACCGAACTCCAGCAGGGGAGCTCGAAACGGTGGTCGAGAAGACGCCCGACTGGCCGCACGGGGACGACGTGCCGCTGTTCAGCGATTACATCATTCCCCGGGCGCGGCAGTTTCCCGTCCGGGGCGCCGAGCACCTGGATGCGCTCCGTTACCTGCTGGGCGAACCGGACGCGGCGTCGATCGAGTCGTTTCGCCAGGGAGCGAAGGCGGCGCAGCGATTGGCGGACCGTCACGAACTTGCCACCCGCGGCGGCTTCTACCGGTTGAGCGACACGCTGTGCTGGCTCTGCGGATGCGAACAGTTCGCCACGATGGGGCTCACCGAGCCGGACTTCTTCCGGGAACTCGTGGGCGTGGTGGAACAGTGGCAGGAGCGGATGCTCCGGATTGTGGTCGACGCGGGGCCCGACATCGTGGTGGATCCCCAGTGGTACGCCACGACGTTCCTGTCTCCGAGTCTTTACGAGGAGTTCATCGCACCGTCTGTCGAGCGTCGCGTCGTGATGGCTCACCAAGCGGGCGCGACGTTCTGCATGTTGGCTACTACGAACGTCCTGCCGTTTGCTCCCCTCGTGAAGGGCCTCGGCGTGGACGTGGTCTTCGGCGTCGATCCGATCGAGGGAGGCTGGGACCTGGCCCAAGCGAAGGCCGAGCTCGGCGACACGGTCGGCCTGTGGGGCGGGGTGAACGGCTACCTCACCCTGGCCGACGGCACGCCGGAGGACGTGGACCGGGCGGTCGAGCGGGCCATCGAAATCCTGGCGCCGGGCGGACGGTTCATCCTTGGGGCGGTGGACGACGTCCGTGTCGACAGGCCGGACGACCAGGGCTCCTGGGAACGGACCTGGGAGAACGTGCGGCGGATGGCCGACACGTGGCGCCGCCTGTGCTGAGGGAAGCCGTCCGGCGCCCCCAAGGGAGAAACGCCCTTGAAATCTCCCCGCAGTGCCTGCCGTCTTGCTTTATCGGCCGAGTCCGTTAAAATGCGCTGTGCAGAAGCGGTACGGCACGGCGGAGTGGCCGGTCGTGGCTGCAAGAGCTTGACCACGGGTGAGCTTAGTCTTCATACATTGTTTTTCATCCTCCTGAGTGTACCAAAGCGACCGTACCTGTTCTGACATCCGGGAGTTGAACGTGAGAATACTTCGCCTGATGGCTTGGATGGCCGTCGGCCTGTTGGCCGTGGGCTGGATGGTGCAACCGCTGTCCGCCCAGGGCTTCGGACGGCGGTTCAGTCTTTCTGAACTGAAGCAAATGGTGGCGGACTCGACGTTGCTGGTGCGTGCCCGCGCGGCGGAGCGCCCGGTGGCCGAAGGTCGGGACGAGGCCGGACTGGCCTGGCGCGTGCCGTTCGAGGTGCTCGACGTGCTCCAGGGCGAGTTCGGTGGGGATGTGTTGCAGCTGCACGTGAAGAGTCCGATCGAGGAATTGAATTGCAGTCGGCGGGCCATGAAAGATAGGGAATACGTGTTGCCCCTCGTGGAGTACGCGGGCGGGGCGACCCACTTTCGGTTGACGGCGGAGGTGGGCTTTGAAGCGGGAAGCGCGGAGGCCGGTCGGCTGATTGAGATCGCCTCGGGCACGGCACCCGCCGAGGAGGTGACGTCGTTGAAGCTGCGTGTGGAGCCGGCCCGTCCACCCTACCAGGTGGGAGAACCCGCTCCCGTGCGCGTCGTGATCGAGAATCCGTCGGAACAAACCTTCACGTATGACCAGGCGCCTTTGGTCCAGCGCGACGGGGCTCTCTATGTCGCGGGCGGTGGGAAGCTTGAGGTCGCCGACAGCCGGGGGAACCGCGTGACGGCCTCGGATGCGCTCAAGAGCGGAGTTTCGCCCCCACCCCCGGCGTCGCCCGTTTCGATCGGGCCGGGCGAGAGGCTCGAGTTGACGATCGACCTGGTGCAATACTTCCAGCTGAAAGACCCGGGTCTTTACATGGTGAGCGTCACGGCGGAGTCTCCGGGAGGCAAGGAACTTCTGAAGTCGAACACCGCGAGCATGCAGGTCATTGCCCCGCTGGACGCGCCGATCGAGAAGGAGAAGCCTGAGCCGACGGAGGCCGAGGGCCTGATCCTCCCCTCGCCGGAGGTGTACGAGCCGGGGGAGCCGGCCAACGGGCTGGCGTTCCTGCTCCGGCCGATCAAGTCGGAGTTCCGCCTGGGGGAGCCGATCACCCTCGAGGTGCGCCTCGTGAACGTGGGAGACGCGCCGATTCACCTGGACGCGCGGCTTGAGCGGACGTTGGTGTTTCACGTGACCGAGCAGGGCGACAGCCCGCCGGTGCGGCCCCTGCTGCAGCGCATCGACTGGCCCAAGGAGAAGGAAGAGGAGGAAGGAAGCCCCGGCCGCAGTGCATACGCTTACCTGCGACCGCTGGCCTTTTGGGGCCGGCACATCGACGTGAACAGCCTTTACGGGCGAGACGTGGACAGCCTGGTGGGCGAGGGCGCGGCCGTGGTCACGAGTCAGCAGCTCCGCTATGAGCGGCACGGCATCACCTTGTTTTCCTTCGACAGCCCGGG
>CAZGEE010000015.1:0-12931 GCA_964525035.1 uncultured Anaerolineales bacterium | reverse complement strand
GGCGTGGAGCATGAAGAAGATGCTGATGCTGAGGATCAGCAGGGCGGCCGTGACCTCGAGCAGCGTGAGGCCCCGGGAGGCCGCCGCGGTATGCCGTCTCATAGCCGGCTCCTCGGGGCGGACACCTTCATCTCGTATTCCTCGGGCTCCTCGACGCCGCCGGTCACCTGCGTCCGGCCGGTGAGCGGGTTGAGCCGGATCGTTGACTTGAGGTTCTTGTTCTTCTCGTGTTGGAGATAGAGCCGGACCGGGGTGCAGAGGCCGTTCGGCCAGAACTTCAGCACCACGGACTGGTCCAGGAACACCTCGTCGCGGCCGATGACTGCGCGGACGAGCTTCACGTCGTCGCTCCAGAGGTACGTACCGATGGGTTCGTCGTTGTAGTCGACCGTTCCGTCCTCCAGCAGTTCGGGTTCGTCGTAGAAATAGATCATCTCGTGCGACTCGGGGTACAGTTCGACGCGCAGGGTCCGGCCCGCAAGGATGGCCCGGCTGCGCGCGTCGCGCAGGGCCAGGGCCACGTCGGCAGCCTCCCGGTCGATCTCGAACGTCGGAAGCAGACTGTCGGCTCGCACGACGACGAAACCGATCGCCATGCTGAGAATCAGCATGACGGCCACCAGTTCGATCAGGGTATAGGCTCGCAGGTTTCGCCGTCCGGACTGCCCCATCACATGTCCACCTCGCCCTCTACCGACACCTCGCCGTTCACGATGTCCGCGTTAAGCCCGCTGCCCCCAGGTTTCTTGTCCTTGCCGTAGCTGATGACCTGGGCTTGGTCGCCCTCGTCGCTGGTGCGGACCATGTAGACGTACTCCTCGCCCCAGGGGTCCTCGGGGATGCGGGACATCTTTACATAACCGCCTCTGGGCCAGTGCCTGGCGTCGGCCGGCTTGTTGATCAGTGCCTCGAGTCCTTCCTGCTCGGTCGGAAACCGGTCGTTGTGCATGTAGAACATCTCCAGGGCGTTCGAGAACAGCTTGGTCTGTCCGCGGGCCGTTTTCACCTTGGCGTCGTCGATATAACCCATAACGCTGGGCACGCCGATCCCGACGATGAGCCCGATAATCAGCACCACGGCAATCATCTCAATGAGAGTGAAGCCCCGTGCCCGCTGGTTTCTCCGGTGTCTTTGCGTACGCATTTTCAGTCTCCCCTAAAGCCCTCTGAGTTGTCCCATTTGCAGGATGGGCAGCATGGCCGCGGCAACCAGGAAGCCGACGACCAGCGCCAGGAACAGAATGATGATGGGCTGGATCAGGGCGTTCAGCCGCCCGACGGTCAACTCCACCTCGTCGTTCATGTCCTTGCTCAGGGTGCCGAGCACCTGTTCGAGTTCGCCGCTTTGCTCGCCCACGGCTACCATGTGCGCGACGCCGCGCGGGAAGATGCGGCTTCGCCGGAGCACCGTGCTGACGTCCGAGCCGCGCATGATGCTCTCCTGAAGGTCGTTGATCGTGTCCTTCATGAACGTGTTCGACGTGATCTGCAGAAGCACGGCCATGCTGTCGGCCATCTTCACGCCGCTGCCCAGGAGGGTCTGCAGCGTGCCCGTGAACTGCGCGGTTTCACTCTTGCGGATGAGGTCGCGGACCACCGGGATGCGCAGCAGCAGGGCATCGCGCACTCTCCGCCCCCGTTCCGTGCGGAGTGCCATGATGAGCAAGACGATCACTCCGCCCCCGACGATCAGGATGACGGGGTAGTAGTTGATGATCGTGTCGCTGATCACGGTCAGGATCTGCGTCGGCAGAGGCAGGTCGCTGGTCGTGGTTTCGATGACCTCGCGGATTTTCGGGAACAGGTACGTCGTCAGGAAGATCGACAACCCGAACGCCACGCACAGCATGATCGTCGGGTAGATCAGGACCGTGGTGACCTGGCCGCGCCGCATGACCTGTCCCCGGAGGTGGGTGGCCATGCGTCGCAGCACGCCGGGCAGCGTGCCGGCCGTCTCGCCCACGCGGACCATGGAGATGTACATGCGGCCGAAGAGCCACTGGTGAGGTTCCATGGCGTCGGCCACGCTGGAGCCGTTCGCCACGCGGTCGCGGATATCGCGGAGCACCAGGAGGATCTTCTTGTCCGTGACCTCGGACATGGTGATGTTCAGCGCGTCGGTCAGCTTGACCTCGTTTTCCAGGAGCAGCGCCAACTGCCGCGTGACCGCCTCGACGGTCGTCGCCCGCCGGCGACTGTAGCTTCGCATGTGGGTGAGTTTGGAGCGTCGCCGCTGGACGAAGCTCGCGGTGGTCAGCCGGGTGACGTGGAGGTTGTCCTGGCGCAGCCGCGTTTTCGCGTCGCGCTGGGATTCCGCGTCCACGACGCCGGTGGCCTTTTCGCCGCCGACGCTGAGGGCTTCGTATCGGTAAACGGGCACCGCGATTTCCTCCGTATCGCGCGGGGGAGCTTTTCCCGGCGCGCCCGCGCGATCCGCTCGTTCAGAAGACATCCCTCTGGGTCACGCGGAGCACTTCGTCGAGGGTTGTAAGTCCCTGCGTGGCTTTCAATGCGCCGTCCGCGCGGAGCGTTCTCATGCCGCTTTTCACCGCCGCGCCCTTCATGGCCGCGGCGCTTTCGTGCCGCTGAATCTGGGCGCGCACGTTGTCGTCGATCATCAGCATCTCGTAGATGCCGGTTCGTCCGCGGTAGCCGGTGCCGAGGCAGTCCTCGCAGCCCCGGCCGCGCCAGAACACCGTGCCGGGCGGCAGCGTACCCCCGATGTTGAGCTGGCGCAGGATGGCCGGGTCCGGCTCATAGGCTTCCTTGCACGTCGGGCAGACGCGCCGGACGAGTCGCTGGGCCAGCACGGCCAGCAGACTGCTGGAGACCAGGTACGGTTCGACGCCGAGGTCAAGGAGCCGGGCCACCGCCCCGGGGGCGTCGTTGGTGTGCAGCGTCGAGAAGACCAGGTGCCCCGTGAGCGAGGCCTGGATGGCCAGCCGGGCCGTCTCGATGTCGCGCACCTCGCCGACCATGACGACATCGGGGTCCTGGCGGACCACGTGGCGCAGCGTCGTCGCGAAGGTCAGCCCTTTCTTCGTCGCCACCTGGATCTGGCTGATTCCCTGGAGCTGGTACTCGATCGGGTCCTCCACCGTGAGGACGTTTTTCTCCGAGGAGTTGATCCGGTTCAGGCAGGCGTAGAGCGTGGTGGTTTTCCCGCTGCCCGTGGGGCCGGTGACGAAGATGATCCCGTGACTCAGGGTGATCAGTTGCTCGATGCTCGCCCGGAGCTCTTCCTCCATGCCGAGTTGTTCGAGTTCGTACACCCCGGTGGTCTTGTCGAGCAGACGGAGCACCACCCGTTCCCCGTAGCTCGTCGGCACGATGCTGACACGGAGGTCCACTTCGCGATCGCCGATGCGCACGGAGCAGCGGCCATCCTGCGGCATCCGACGTTCGGCGATGTCCATCCCGGCCATGACCTTGATCCGCGACGTAATGAGCGGCTGCACGCTTCGCGCCGGGCTGAAGACGTCGTAGAGCACGCCGTCGACGCGGTAGCGGATCTGCAGCTTGTTCTCGTAGGGGTGAACGTGGACGTCGCTGGCCCGCATCTTCAGCGCCCGGAAGAGGATGCTGTTAACCAGGCGGATCACCGGGGGTTTGTTGACGACGTCCAGCAGGTCGTCGCTGGCGTCGAGTTGGTGGGCGAGGGACTCCATGGCCGTGTCGTCCAGTTCCTCGACGATCTCGTCGACGACCTCCATGCGATCCTCGTAGGCGGTGTCGATCGCCGCCGCCACCTCGCTCCGGGGGGAAAGGACCAGCCGGACGGGCATGCCGACGTTTTTTTCCACGTCTTCGATCGGGTAGGCCTCGAGCGGGTTGCACGTGGCCAGGACCATGGACCCGTTCTCGGTGCCGATTCCCACCAGCCCGTGCCGCCGCGCGAACATGGCCCGGACCGAGTCCTTGAACTCCTGGGGGACGTCGCGGGCCCGGAGCGTGTCGCGGTATTCCAACCCGAGGACCTCGGCCAGTTTCCGGAGGATTTCCTCCTCGGTAAAGCGACCGTCCTCGGCCAGCACCTGCTCGAGCGAGCGTCCGTGGCTGCCGGCCTGGTTCAGGGCCGACTGGAGACGCTCCCTGCCCATGGGCAAGAACGATTCGAGCCAGCGAAACAGATACTCAGCCATCGTACTCCTCGTGCCTCGGCCGGACGTCCATCGGCCCGCCTCGGCCGGTGTTTACTCCGGTTCCGTCCCTTGTTGCCCTCCGCCGCCGGGCCGTTGCGGGACGTACGGCTCATCGATCACGGGCCCCGTTCCCGGTATCCGGATCGAGGGGCCTTGCGGCTCGACGGGGACCTCGCGCGATTCTCCTTCTTTTTCGGCCCTTTCCTGCTCGGCCTTTTCGGCCTCCTCGGCGCGGCGGCGCCGAATCTCTTTCCACTTCTCGATTTCCTTGCGGGCGCCTTCTTCGCTGAGCGTTTCATCCAGTGCCTGGAGGTCTTCCGGGATATCCTCGAACACGTCGCCGGTTTCCTCGTGCAGATCGCGGAAGTTCACGTCCCGGAGGATGCTGGCCTTGACGAAGAGGTAGATGCTGACCTTCGTATCCTCCTTCTCGCGGTACTTGAACAGTTCGCCGAACAAGGGGATGTCCGCAATCAGGGGAACCTGTCGTAACGACTTGATCTGCCGCTTGCCGGTCAGTCCGCCGATCACGATGCTCCGTTGGTCCGGTACGGTGATGACTGTCTGGAGGTCGCGTGTCGAACGGGGCGGGGGGACGTCTTGGGCTTCCGACGTGCCGGTGAAGGTGGACACCTTGGCCGCGATCTCGAGTTTCAGGAAATCGCCATCGCTGATGTGGGGGGTGATCTCCAGCGTGGTCCCGGCCTCGACGTACCGATTGAAGCTTCGCGTCGTGGTCGCCGTGTTCAGGGCGTCGATGCTGACCACGGGTTCCTCGTCCTGGCTGATGATGGTCCCCTTCTCGTTGTCGTTGACGAGGATCCGCGGTTTCGACAGCACGCGGGCGTTCGATTTCCTCTGGACGGCTCGCAGCAGCACATTGACGAACTCGTCATTCAGGAAGGCGATGGTCGCCCCCGCGCCGGGTGCGCTGGCGAACACCTTCAATCCCGTGGTTTCGTCCCGCGCCGAGAGGGCGAATTCCGAAGACAGGTACGTTCCACGGCTTTCCCCGTCCCCCGGGGTGCCGCCGCTGGTCCAGGTTTCCAGTTCCAATCCTATGTCTTCGTCGTCGCGGTTGGTCACCTCCACCAGCGTGCATTCCAGAAGGACCTGCGGCTGGGTGGCGTCGAGCTCGATCAGGAGACTTTCGATCTGGCTGTGCTGGGCGGGCGTCGCGCTGACGATGATCGAGTTCGTGTCCTGGACGGGCACGATCTCCGGGGCGCCCTCGATGCCGGGAATGGGCGTTTTCGTCTTGGGGTCGATGCTGTCGGCCTGGAAGACGGACTTGAGCCAGCCCGCGACGTCCTCCGGGTTGCGCCGCTCGAGCGTGTAAATGCGGACGTTGGCCTGTTCTTCGCGTTTCTTGTCGGCCTCGGTGAGGAAGATCTCGATGCGCCGGTGCTCCTCGGCCGTTGCGCTGACGATGAGCGTGTTGGTCGCCCGGAGGATGCTCACCCGCGGAGCGGCCCCGCGTCCGCCGACTTCCTCCGCTGCCGCGCCGCCCGCCCGTTGCTGCCGAGCCCGCGCGGCGCCCGTGCCGATGCCCTCCGCACCCGCCAGGCCGAGGTCCATTAACGAGGCCAGGGCGTCCTCGGCGGACAGGTACGTCAGGTCGTAGAACCGGATCTCCTGGAAGTCTTTCCGTTCCACGTCGAGGATGGCGATCAACTCTTCCAGCTCGTCCAGGTCGTCGCCCTCGCCGATGAGGATCAGGCGGTTGGTCCGTTCGTCCACGTCGATAAACGGTGGAGTCTCCGGCTCGACCGTGACCTTGGTGTAATTGATCCGGGTGGTGCCGCCGGAGGTGGTGCGCACCGGGATGGTTTTTTGCTTCTTGCCCTGCATCTTGGCGTTGAGCCAGTTGCTCAGTCTGTACGCCACGTCCGGGGCCTTGGTGTGCCGAAGTTCGATGATCCGGGTTTCGATTTCGCTCGGCTGAACGTCGACCAGTTTAATGAGGGGCCGGAGTTCCTCCACCCGGCTCTTGTATTCGATGAGGGAGATCATGCCTTGTTCGGGCATCGGGATAATCTGCCCCTTTTCACTCAGGTAGGGCAGCAGGGCACTCTGGACGTCCGCCGGATCGGCGTACCGGAGCGGCACGAGTTGGCTGACGATGGTTTCGCCGGCCTTCGGTGCCGGCATCTCGCCGGGTTGGAGGACTCGGCCGTACATCGAGGCCTTCTCGGTCGGCAGGATGCTGGTCCAGTCCCCGGCCCGGATCATGCTGAACCCCTTGAACTTCAGCGTGGTGTGCAGCAGGTCGTACAGCTCACCGACCCGGATTCGCTGGTTCGGCTTCAGCGTGATATTGCCGGTCAGTTCTTCGTCGTAGATGAACTTGATACCCAGTTTCTGCCCGACGAAATCGACGAAGAGCTTGATGTCCATCGGGTCGGGCAGGTTCAGCTCGATCCATTCCTCCATGTCGGCCTCAGGGGTCGTTTCCGCCCCGCCGGGCTCCGGGGCATCGGCCGGTTCCGGCGGCGGGCCTTCCTGGCCCGTTGCCGCGGTTGGAGGGCCCGCCAGCACAAGCGCCGCGATCCCCACAAGGAGTATCTTGACAATTATTCCGGCCCGCCCTAGGCTCTTACCTGTCATGGCGATCACCTTCCCCATGAAATGCTGGCTGGGGTTTCTCTCCGTCATACTCGTCGGCTTGTCCGGGTGCGGCCAGGGTGGCCCCGAGGACGACACCTCCCAGGTTCTCCGCCTTTCCGAGGCGGACCGTCAGGTGGTCGATCGACTGCAGACACACTCGGACACGCTTCTCCGAGCCCTCGCCACCCGCGACTTCGACCGCGTTCGCGAGTTTTTCGCTCCCGAGACGGACGTCGACGTTCGCAAACAGCTTACCCTCTGCTTCCACGCTCCGTTCGACGACCTTCAAATCACCGGTTGGGACGCCGAGCACGTCGTGGTCGAACTGGGGCCCGATCGGCGTCGCGCGAAAACCGGCACCCGCGTAGAAGTCCGCGAGGGCGGCGGCCAACCCGCCCACCGCGTTGTCATTTTCCACTGGGTGTCAGCCGACGAGAAATGTGAGCGTTTCCGCCTGGTTCCTCAGGACGAGCCGCATCACTCCCGCTGACGATTTCGCCTCATCCGCTCCGCCCAGTACCGCCGCCAGTTTCGGCCGGCCCGGGTGGTCTGGCCTTGCCTCCGTGATCCGGATGAAGTGCTGCTTCCGTTCTGCGAGTTCGAAGACCCCCCGCTGGCCACGTGGTATGAGGTGGAGGTAATTTCCCCTCTGGCGCTCGAGCCGCTCTGGTTCGTTCCCGCCCGCCTGGGGCTGGACTGACCCCGCCTTGAGCGGGGAGCCTTGGCTCCGACCAGGCGAAGCTTGACGACTTGTTCGTCGATCTGCGCCACCAGGTAGTTCTCCGCCAGCGTGCGAATCCGGATGTTTCCCTCGGGCCGGCTGCTGTGCACCATCAACTGCCGACCGGTACCCTCGCGCTGGAGGAAGGCGTACCCTTCGCCGTTGCCGTCGAAGACATTCCCTACGTAGCGGAATCCGGCGGCCGAGTCCACCGCGTCACCGAGTTCCGTTTCCTCCTCTTCTTCTTCCGCTTCCGGCGGCCAGAACCGCATATGCCACGTTCGAGCCACCTGGTCCACGGGCGCTTCGCGGGCCGCCGGAGGCGGGGGCTCGAATTCCGCGGTGCTGCCGCTGGTCTCCTTGCTCGACACGACCAGGGGCAAAACCATCAGCACCACCATGGCCAACAGGCCCACCGCCATCACGCCGATGGCCCAGCAAAGAAGGTGGAACAGAGTTGACGAGCGAACGCGGATCATTTTCTCCCTCACAGGGTCCCCGCCATAGGGTCCCCACATGCTATTACGACACTCCGGGCGGAATTCATGAAATCGTTCAGGAAAAAAGCGACCGTGTGCCCCCTCCCCGAACGCCCGAAGCCGCCGCAAAAGCGTGACTTACACGGCTAAGAATACCGGTGCGGGAGGGAAAATTCAAACGCATATTATGCGAAATTCGGGGTGCTTCGCCCGGCGCGACCCCTCGGCGCGCCTGCCATCCCGGGAAGAGATCGAACTGCACCACGGTCCCGGCGATGGCCCCCGGCACGCCGGTCTTCAACCGTGGCAATGCGTGCCTAGTTGGCTTCCTTTTTCTTCAACGGTGTTTCGGCAACGGTATTGCAAGGTTCCGTGAGCCGCTTCCGGCTCAGCAGGCTCTTCAATTCCGTGGGGGTCATCAGCTTATCCCTGCGGATGACGTCCACGATGCTTGAGCCCTCCTCGAGGGCCTGCTTCGCCACCTCGGCCGCCTTCAGGTAGCCGATCCTCTGGTTCAGCACCGTGGCAAGCCCAAGGGAATTCTCGAAGTGGACTCGGCACCTTGAGTCGTCCACCGTGATGCCGCCGACGCACCGCTCCCCGAAAACGGGTAGGAAATTGGCCAGGTAGCTCGTCGAGTCCAGCACCGCCACCGCCATGCCGGGCATCATCACGTTCAGCTCCAGTTGGCCCGCCTGCACCGCCATGGCCACCGCCGTGTCGTTCCCGATCACCTGGAAACAGATCATGTTCAGGCACTCGGCCAGGGAGGGATTGATCTTGCCGGGCATGATGCTGGAGCCGGGCTGGACGGCCGGGATCTGGATT
Organism: uncultured Anaerolineales bacterium; assembly: GCA_964525035.1. GTDB lineage: Bacteria > Planctomycetota > Phycisphaerae > FEN-1346 > JAACEH01 > CAZGEE01. The sequence goes on along the minus strand of CAZGEE010000015.1, from coordinate 4,154 downwards.
TCCGCCAGTCCCGTCCGGGGTCCGCTCGAGAGCAACCGGAGGTCGTTGGCGATACGGATCAGTTCGAGGGCGAGGTTGCGGAGCCCGCTGCTTATCGCAGCCACGGGCAACATGCTCTGCATGCGTTCGCGGAGGTCCGAGGCGGCCCGCAAGGGCAGGTTGATGACCCGGCCGAGGTGCCCGACCGCCGTGCTGGCGAACCGTTCGTGCGTGTTGAGTCCGGTTCCGACGGCCGACCCGCCGAGGGCGACCTCCTCCAGCCCTTCCGCCGCGCCGTCCAGTCGCGCTCGGGCCGAAGCGAGCGCTGAGCCGTACGCGCCGAACTCCTGCCCGAGCCGGATGGGCACCGCGTCCTGGAGATGCGTGCGTCCGCTCTTCAGGACCGTATCGAAAATCCGTCCCTTGGCCGCGAAGTCGCGCGCCAACTGGTCCAGGGCCTTCCGCAGCGCCTGCCACGACAGCAGGATCGCAGCGTGCATGGCCGTCGGAAACGTGTCGTTCGTCGACTGCGACATGTTGACGTGGTCGTTGGGGCTCAGGATGTCGTACCGGCCCCGCGGCTTCTCCATCAGCTCCAGGGCGCGGTTCGCCAGCACCTCGTTGGTGTTCATGTTCATGCTGGTGCCGGCGCCCGCCTGGTACGGGTCCACCACCCACTGGTCCAGCAGGGCTCCCTGGCCGAGGACCTCGTCGCAGGCCTGACAGATGGCTTGGCTGCGGCGCTCGTCGAGCTTATCGAACGACTGGTTGGTTATGGCGCAGGCCTTCTTCACCGCCACGTAGGCCAGCACCAGTTCCCGGTGCGGGCGACGCCCGGACACGGGGAAGTTCTCCACGGCCCGCTGGGTCTGGGCGCCATAGTAAGCGCCGGCCGGCACCTTCACCGATCCGAGGCTGTCCTTTTCCGTGCGAAAGGGGCCGACCGCTCTGCCGGTTGGAGGCCGGAGCTGGACCGCCGGGGGAGCTTTGGGGGTGCTGCGGCGTGCGGTCCGGGTTTTTTTCTTCCGGGCCTTGGTTTTCGTGGACTTCGACCGTTTCGAGTTGCCCGAAGCCTTGGTCCGCGGCTTTCTCGACGATTTGGCTTTCCTTGGCATGTGTGTCCACCTCTTGCGGGGCCCGATCGGCAGGGCAGCAGGATACGGAGTCCCGGACGGAAAAGCAAGGGGCGTTCGCCCCGGCGGAGCTCACTTGACCGAGCCGATGGGCTTGGCCGGGACGCCGGCCATGATCGCGTAGTCCGGGGTGTCCCGGGTGACGACGGCGCCGGCCGCGACCAGGTTCGCTTTGCCGACGCGGACGCCCGCGGTGATGCACGAGCCGGCGGCCATCCACGTCCCGCGGCCCACCACAATCGGACCGCGCTTGTGGGGGGCGGAAAAGTCCTCCGTTTTCGGGTCGAACCGGTGGTCGCCGCCGGTGATGGAGCAATGCGGGCCGACGAGGACGTTGTCCTCCAGGGTGATCTCTCCGCCGCCGATGTAGGTCCACAGGCCGATGTAGACGTTGTCGCCGCAGACCAGTCGGCCCGTCCACGGAATGGTCGCGCCCGGGGCGAGCTGCAGGTTCTCCCCGCAGGCCTTCATGTACGGGGCGACCATCCGGCCGCGGCGGAGGTTGTCCTCGTCCGTGTTGGTGTAGAGGATGTACTTGTCGAACTGCTCCACCAGCTTCGGGTCGAGCTCGTCACGCGGATAGCCCATCGATCCACCTCCCGGCATGGAGAACGGCAAGCGCCAGGTCGCTCGCGGCCCAGATCTGCCGGAGCTCGTCCGCCGGCCGGCCGTCTTCGTCGAGCAACCAGTGCGCGTCGGGGTCGTACATGGTCCGCGCCACGCGCTCCAGCCTGGCGCGGGCGGGGGCTGTCACGTCGCACACGTCGGCCAGGGCCACCGCGGCCGTGGGCCACATCAGAAACTGCGTCCCCACGAAGTCCTTCCGGGACTCGCGGGACCAGTCCAGTTGGCCGTGCTCGTCGGTGACCGACGCGAGCGCTTCCAGGGCCGCGGCCAGCGTACGGGAAAGCTTTTCATTCGGCCGCGCTCGCCATAGCGGTTCCAGGTAAAGGGCCGTCATCGCCTGGTACAGGATGGTCTCGGGAGTCATCATCTCGCGGCTTCCGAGCCATTCCACGTAAGCCCACCATCCGGGCACGTGTCGCCCGAGGCTCTCCACGAGATTATCCTGAAATGCCAAGGCGCGGTCGCTGAGGCTGTCCCGCCCCAGGATGCCGGCGGCCCGGCAGTACGCCGTGACGGCCAGGGCGTTCCCGTTCAGCACGTCAATGGTGCAGTAGTCCGCCGTCCGGCGCGACTCGGGGTGGTCCGGGTCGGGGGCTCGCTTGCGGATGACGCCGGGGTAGTCGGGCTGCTCCATCTCGTCGAGCCAGGCAACCGCCCGCTCGGTGGAGTCGCGGATGCCCTTGCGGATGTCCTCGGGCAGGTCCGGCAGGCGGGCCTGGAAATAGTAGTACGTGTCCAGCACGGTGCCGAGGTCCACCTGGTCGATCTCGTGCTGGCCGTAGTTCCAGACGAAATAGCCTTCCCTGTGCTGGCGCGTCAGTGCGTGCCGCAGGAGGGCCAGGGCGGTTTCGAGCCGACGGGGGTCGGGCCGCTCCAGGTGCGCCGCAAGGTACCCGAGGGCGACGTCGCACGTCAGTCGGCTCGACGGCGGCTCCTCCGGCGAGACGCGGAGCCTCTCCATCGGCGGCAGCGAACCGTAGGGCACCCACGCGCGGTCGCCATCGCGCTCAAGGCGTGCATCGAACAGCCGAAGGAAATCGTCCAGCAGCTCCCCGGCCGTCTGCCGTATCGCCTGGATGTTCTGAAGATCGACCACGTTGCCATCCCGCTCGGCAAGTTTTTACTCGGCGAGGACGTAGACGGGGCAGGGCCCCACGTCGAGCGACAGCCTTCCTTCGGACGCCTGGACCGATCTCCGGTGGCCGAGCATGTCGACGAGTGTCGCTTTCTCGGCCTCCCACGGGACCTCCACGGTCCGGGGCCCCGCGACGTTCCAGGCCATTACGACCGGATTCCGTGGCATGTTAATCAGCGCGTTCGGATGGAAGCGGTACAGGTAACAACCGTCCTTTCCCTCGCGGATCGCCTCGAGCAGCTTGGGATGCGGCATGAGCTCGATCATGGTCTTCGCCGCGTGGGCCGACGGTCGCCGGGAGCCGTCCCGGAGAAAGAAGCCCCCGTTGAAGTTGTCCGTGTCGGTGGCGAACATGATGTGCACCCGCTCCACGCCGAGGCGCATGGCCAGGGCGTACATGCGGCACACGTAGGCGGCCTGGAGCTTGGGCGTGGCGAAGGCCCCTTTCGGATCGGTCGGGAAGTGGCCTCCCTGCTCGTGGGAGACAGGCCAGCCGACCTCGGTGTACCAGACCGGCACATCTCCCCTTCCATACTGGGCAAGCGTTTCGCGGATGGTGGCCAGGCTGTTGGCCGCGCTGTACCCGCCCCAGGACCTCACGGACCACGCCTCCGGGGGAACCGGTTGGACGTATGGGTGGGTGGAAAGGATGTCGTAGCTCTTGGCCACGGCGGCGCTGTTTTCGTGGACGTGCTTGATGAAGCGCATGTCGCCGGCCCCCGCACCGCCGGCTCCGAAGCCCACGACGTGGACGGACGGCCAATCTTTCTTGACGGCCCGATGTGCGGCGGGAAGGACCTTCGCGTAGAGCGCCTCCCGTTCCGCCTCGATCTCCTTCCGCGGGGTCCCCTCGCGCGGCGGAATCATGTACTGGAAGTTCGGCTCGTTCCAGATTTCCACGTGCCGGATCGGCCGCTCGGGTACGTCCGAATGTTCCTTGAAGAACGTTCCCCCCGGGCCGTACCGGCGGAGGAACGCCTTGATGCCCTCGACGTAGTCGGCAATGAACGCCTCGTCCGAATCGTAATCGGGCCGGCGCCGACTCTCTTCGTGCACCCGGAGGCCGAGCGTTTTCATCACCTCCACGCCGTCCTCGGCGAGCATTTTCATGGTCGCGTCGTCCATCGGTCCGCCGAGCCGGATGCTCCGCCAGCCGATCTTCCGAATGCTCTCGCGGTGCGTGCGGTATTCCCCGGCCCAGGTGTAGAGGCCGTATACGGGAACCTCGTCCGGCTTCTTCGCGATCACCTGGCGGACGGGCGGAAGCGGAAGCTCGACCA
>CAZGEE010000014.1:0-12985 GCA_964525035.1 uncultured Anaerolineales bacterium | reverse complement strand
ACCGTGCGCATCCAGGTTCTTACGGAGCAGGGGCACGCAGGACAGGTCGAAGGCACCCGCCGCTTCGTGGCCGTGCTCGACCGCGTCCCGGCGACGGCCTACCGGCCTATCGTGGACAACGCGCCCTACGAGCGATATCTGGGAATGCGCAGGGTGTGCTTCAGCTGGATCGAATAACCCCGGATCCGGAGCAAGGTCTGACGTGCGGCTCGGCCGCGTGCTGATCTCGTCCGGCCCCTCGGCACCGGCGGGGCTGTGAGAGGGACGGGGTCCCCTCGTGAGGCTCTTGCGGGACGGGGGCTATTCCGGCTGCCCTTCGCCGCCCCCTTGTCGCCTTTCTTCCTCCGAGGCCTTGCGTCTCTGTCGCGCTTTCTCGCGCGCTTCTTCACGCTGTTGCCGCGCGAGCGCGTCACGATAGGCCTTGTAAACCTCTGCGCTCTGTTCCTCCCCCATCAGTCGAAGCGTCTCGTCGTCGGCTCGCCTCATGCCCAGATAGACGACCTCTCCCCCGGCGTTGGCCGCGTACACGAGCACGCGGCCTTCCTTTTCGTATTGGTCCTTCGGGTAGAAGATGAACAACCGGCTGAAGGCCCCGGGCGCCAGCTCGTTCAGCTTTTCGAGAAACCGCCTCGTGGTGAGCCCATCGAGCTGATCGCGCTGCTCGGCAGGGAGCTTCGCAATCGGGTCCCGGACCTGTTTGCTCCCGGTGCGGGCGATGAAACCCATCCAGGCCTTCGTGCCCTGGGCCCGGGTCTCGTTGGTCAGCAGGTCCGCGACGCCGTCCACGTCGCCTTGGCCTGCCCGCTCCGACAGCGCGGCGATCAGGCCCGCCGGCGTCTTCAGCTTCGCCGACTCTTCCTCCGCCGATTCCGAATCGTCCTCGCCGGCGCACCCGGCCACGGCCACCGCCAGTGTCGCGGCCCACACGATCTTCCGAAGTTCCGCCATCCGTCTCATCCTTTCCATGGAGCCCGGGAGGTCCGTCCCCGGGACGGCTGAGCGCCTGCCAGCATAGAATTCCCGGTGGCTTTGTCAAGCGAGCCCCTTCGTGCTTCTCCGGCGGGACCGGGGGCCGGGGCGGGGAAAATCGGTCAAGAGCGGGCCACGGGAGTTCGATAGGATAACGGGAGGGCTCCGGGCTGTAGGCCGGCGGTACCCGGTGTCGCCCGGGGGCGTGATTTTCTTGACAGAGTGCCCTGGGCAGGTATAGTGTCTGGTTTATGCGCGGATGCCGCTTCGGCCGGGGGCGTGCGTGGTCGCTCTGGTCGAAGGGTTTGCGGATCATAGGCGACGAGGCGGGACGGTCGGTTTCACTCGGGAACGGGTGACCATCTGCACGCGAACCTGAGCGTGCGAGCGACAAGAAGGAGGCTACGAGTTGCCGAACCAGACCTGTCGTTGCGTCGGCCGTCGGATGATGGTACCTCTCCTGGGCGCCGTGGCACTTGCACTCCTTGCCACCGGCGGATGCGCTCCTCAGCACATCGGACGCTACAACGAACTGGCCTTCGGCGACACGAAGCGCGTGCGCAACGAGATCTGGAAGTCCTACGATCAGTGGTACAGCGAGCTGCGCTACTGGGTCCAGGACGAGTTTCCCGAGGAAGACGTGGATTTCCCCGGTCCCACGGCGGGGGACCTGCGGCCCCCGGAGGGGGACTACATCCTCGGCGCCGGGGACGTCATCCGGGTGACGATCCACGAACTGCTCCGCGAGGGACGCCCCTTTATCCAGGACGTACGCATCTCCGAAGAAGGCAATGTCAGCCTGCCTTACCTGCCCGACGTGAAGGCGGCCGGATACACGACACGCGGGCTTGAGAACCATGTCATCGAAATGCTCCAGCCGCCCGAGGGACCGTTGAAGAATCCCAGGGTGCAGATCTTCGTTTCCTACTATCGCAACCGGACCTTCGCGATGGTCAGCGGAGTGCAGGCCCCGGGGGTGTACGAACTCCGGTCCAACGAGATGGACCTGCTGCAGGCCTTCAGCATGGCCGGCGGGGTCCTGCCTTACACGGAACAGTACGGCTATATCCTGCGCACCATCACCAAGGAGGAACTGGCCGACCTGCTGGTGGAGGCCTGGGCCCAGGCGGAGGAAGAGCCGGGTGAGGAGGAAGCGGAAGAAGCTCCCGAGACCGGTGAGGGGGAGGGCGAACCTTCCGAGGCCGAGGCTCCCGGGGAGCCGGCGCTGACGCCCATGGAAGAGCTCCGGAAGGTGGCCGAGGGGGAACGGCCCGAGATTGCTCCCCCGTCGGAGGCCGAAACCGTCGAGGGCGAGGAAGCCGCGCCCGCCGCCGACGAGGAAGCCGTGACGCCGCAGGCACCCTCCCCGGAAGGCGAGGAGGGGGGCTGGCAGTTTAAAGAGGGTCGCTGGGTCCGGGTCGAACCCGCCGGCGAAGAAGAGGGGGAAGAACCTGCCGGGGAGGCGACCGAGGAGGCCGCGGCCGAGGGTCCGCCCGAGGACCTGGCCGAGGACCTGGCGGAACTTCCGCCGTCGGTCCGGAAGCGGCTCCGCCGGCTGGGCGTCGTGCAGAGTGGCGAGGGCCTGAAGCGCATTATTCGCATCGACGTGCCTGCCCTGACCGAGGGACTGGACCCGTCGCAGAACGTCGTGCTGCGCCACGGGGACGTCATCAACGTGCCTCAGCCGCCCGCCGGCGAGTGGTACATCGACGGGGAGGTCGCGCGGCGCGGGGCCTACAGCCTGACGGGCCGGAAGATCACCCTGCTGCAGGCGATTGCGGCCGCCGGGGGGCTGACCCAGGTGGCGATTCCCAAGCGAACCGAACTGGTGCGCCGCGTGAGCGACGACGCCGAGGAGATCATCTACGTCGACTTGGGCGAGATCGCCCGGGGCGAAGCTCCCGACTTCTTCCTCCAGCCGGAAGACCTGATCCGGGTCGGGACCGACCAGGGGGCCATCTTCCTGGCCGTGCTGCGGAACGCGTTTCGGGCCACCTATGGATTTGGTCTGGTCTACGACCAGAATTTCGCCGACATATACCCCTGGGAGGGCGGCATCAACCCCCTTTTCGGCGACTAGGATCGGCCCGAGTCGACGCAGAGCCCGCGGGCAGAGGTTTCCGGCACACCGGTCGGCCTGACGCCTTTCCGCCGCCTCCGCAACGGGGGGGCGGGGATGTCGGTGGCGCTGAGGCATGAGGACGGCGGCGTGAGCGAGTCACCCCAGTTCGAGGTCTTCCCGCAGCGGTCCCTTGCCGCCAAGAGATTGGATTACGTCTGTGCCGCCATCCTGATCGCTCCGCTGATCCTCATGGCCGTCCAGGGCGACCTCCTTTTCGCCGTCGCCGAGCGAATCAACTATAAGGGCTGGTACGACGACATCCGCGAGCGCGAGGCGGAGCTGCTCGAAGTCAAGCAGAAGATCACTGCGACCGAGAAGCGCCGCCACGAAGGGGCCGTCTCCGGCACCATGTCCCGCGCGGAACTCGCCACGGAAACCCGCCGGCTCCGAGAACTCGAAACCCGGAAAAAGACCCTTGAGGTCGCTGTCAAGAACCTCCGGGCTCCCCTGGAGGACAGGGCCGATTACTGGAACCTGTCGTTCGTCAAGCGGTGGCCGCTGAGCCTCCTGCTGGGCCCGTTTTTCCTGTCGATCGTCTGGTTCGGCGTCTCGCCCGAGCGGCGACGGCGGATGGTTCACGAGGCGCTGGAGGCGGGCTGTCGGCGGCGCGGCATTCTCCTGGCCCTCGGGGCCGTGGCCCTGTTCTGGATCGCCGCCTGGCAGCAGACCGCCCTGGCGGCCGAGCGCGTGGCCCACCAGGGCACTATCGGTTACGAGGCCCCCTGGCGACTCCGCTACGCGTGGGTGCTGGCCTATCTGTCCATGGCCGGGTGGTCCGCGGCGGCGGTTTACGCCTTCACCGGCCCGCGGGGAGTGAAGCGAATCTGGCTTCCGCTCGCGGCGATCATGGCCCTGCTGATTTTCCACTACGGCCGAGTGTCCGCCTCCTGGGTCTACCAGTGGGACAAGAGTCGCCATTGGAGCTACGGCTACTTCGTCGGACCGATCGCGGCCCTGTTGCTTTATTACCAGTTCACGGAGAAATTCCGGAATCGGGCGGGAAGCGCGGATTCGCCCGGGCTGCTTTCCCCGTTTGCCCTCGGGCCGTGGCCTCAGGCGGGTCTCCGCGTCCGCGGCACGAGCGGTTCGACCGGACCGGGCCGCCGCCTGTGGGGCGTTCCGGTGGCGTGGGGCCTTGTGCTGCTCGTCGTGACTGCCGCGGCTTGGGCGGTTTCGGGACGAACAGGCGGACAACGGTTGGTCACGCGGTTCGCGTACGTGCCGGTGGGACTGGGCATTCCGCTGCTCGCGCTGGGCGTCTGGCAGCGGGTCGGCCGGGGGCGACGCCTCGACGTGGCCATGCGGCTGGCCGGCCTGGTCGTGCTCGGGGCGGCACTGGCCTTCCGTTGGGAGGCCGAGCGGAGCCGCATTCATTACTTCCAGGAGATTTCGATCCTCGGCGTGTTGCTCGGCGGCGTCCTTGCGGTCTGGGGCTATCGGGTGTTCCGCGTGTCCTGGGTGGCCGTCGCGTTTACCGGCCTGGCGGTTCCCTGGCCGGAAAGGATTCGGGCAACGCTCTCGATTCCGCCCCAAAAGTGGGCGGCGATCATGACGGTGGAGTTTGCCGACTTGCTCCGGACCCTCGGGATCACGGACTGGACCTTCTACCGCGAGGGGACCACCCTGACGATCGGGCCGACGCTCGAGGACACGCTGACCGTTGCCGAACAATGCAGCGGATTGCAGATGCTGTTCGCTTTCGTCGCCTTAAGCGTGGTGTATGCTTACATCGCACCGCGGGCGGCCTGGCGCCGCGTCGTCATTTTCCTGTCTGCGTTCCCCATTGCGATCGTGTCGAACTTCGTGCGGGTCGCGGGGATGGCGGTGTTCTCCCGGCTGGGCGTCAAGGGTATCACCCGGGGCCTCGAGCACGAGGTGGCCGGTTTCGTTATCATGCTCCCGCTGGCGTTTCTCCTGCTGTACCTGGAGATGCGGGTGCTGGACCTCGGCAAGAAGCTGGTCGACATGCTGTCCGAGGACCCCTCCACCTCGGAACCCCCCGAAGTGAAGGCGGACACCGACCAGCGCAACGGCGTATAATAGATGGTGAGGGGCACAATGCAGAATCCCGACGCGGACCGCAATCGTTCAGGCGCCACGGGCTCCGGGCGCTCCGCGCGCCGGGCCCCGGCGTGGGGATTCATCGTTGCGGTATGCGTCCTGCTGCTCGCCAGCGGCCTCGGCTTCCGGTTTGGGGGGGCGGGCGCCGAGAATGACGGTCCGGTGGAAAAGACGGAGCTGCGGAAGGGCTTTGATGAATTTCCCCGCGAGTTCCTCGGCTATGTCTGGCGAGACGACCCGCTGGACCCGGACGTGGAGGAAGTGGCCGGCGCCATGTACTACCTGAATCTCAACGGGTTCCGGCGCGAAGACACCGCGGCAGCCCACCTCTACGTGAGCTACTTCGGCGAGTCGCGCACACTGGTCGAGCACGAGCCGCAGGTCTGTATGAAGGCGGGTGGGTGGCAGCTTCCCTATGGCATCATGAGGACCAAGGTGCAGATGCCGGCGCGGGACGGCGGCGAGGCGTGGGAACTCCCGGTCAACGCGTACCTGTTCAAGCACGATATAAATTATATGTTCATGGTGAATTACTACGTAGTCAACGGAGAATACATGAATCGTCGGGTCGAAGCGCGGCTGGCCGAGGAGGCGGAGCGCGGCTTCTATGCCCAGGCCCGTGTCAGCACGGCGGTTTCGCGGTCCGAGGCGGCAAAGCTCCGATCGGAACGCTTCCGCGAGACGGAGGTGTTCGAGCGGCTTGCGGAAATCCTCCGCTACGTGGTGCCGCGGCTGGAAACTCACCTGCCCATGGACCGATAGAGTCAAGGCGGGGTCGGGCGGGCCCTGCCGAGGCGAAAGGACGTTGGAGAAAACGGTATGGCCAAGAGGAATCGGAAGTTCGTGGCCCTGGTGCTGATCACCGTCGTCGGCCTCGCCGTGGCGGTTGTGGGGTACCTGGCGGTTCAGTTCTTTGTCGGCGGCGGGGGGGACCCGAAACCGTTCGTCGACCAAGCGGTGACGCTCATGGGGGAGGAACGGTACGAGGAAGCGATCCTGCCGCTGCAGCGGGCCGTCGCGGAGAGTGCGGAGCCGAATGCCCGCATCCATTTTCTGCTGGCCGAGTGTTACCTGAAGCAACGACCGGACCCCGACCTGTCCCGGACCCTGGGGCATTACAAGGAAGCCAAGCGAATCGCCCAGTCCGACCAACTGCAGCGTTCGGAGCTTGCGAAGTACGTCAAGGCGCTGGCCGAGTTCTATGCGGCCATAGCTCGGCTCCCGGACGCGGCGGCGGAGACCCGCCAGCTGATCAAGCTCGAACCCGAAAACGACAGTCATCGCAGGATGCTCGCCCACATTTCGGCCCGTGCGAGCTCTATGGCCACCGCGCCGTCGGAACAATCGCAGTATCTGGAGCAGTCGCTCGATGCGGCCCGGGAGGCCGTGCAGGTCCGCCCGGACAACGTGGAGAACTACCAACTCACGGCCGAATTGATCCTTGCCCGCGATGAACCGGACACGCTGGACCGGGCCGAGGCGCTGATGAAGGACGCGGTCAGCAAGGTCCGGGACAAGGAGAAAGCGCACCTTTTCCTTGCGAAGATCCACCGGCGCCGCGCGGCCCAAGCAGGCGAGGATGTCCAGAAGCGCCGGGAGCACCTCGATCGGGCGACCACCGCCTACCGGGATGCCCTGGAAGCAGCTCCCGACAACGTCGACGCCTTGCTGGGGCTCGGGGAACTGGCGATGCAGCAGGAGGACCGGGAGCAAGCCGAATCTTATTTCCGACAGGCCATCGAGAAGGCGCCCGAACGGGACACCGGGTATGCTCACCTGATGAAGCTCCAGCGGGGGGCCGGAGAGATCGACAAGGCCCTTCAGACCGCGCGCCGGGCTCTGGAGGCGACGCCGACCGAAGTCGTGGCCGAGAGCCGGGATCGCAGCCGCATCTTGGAGCGCCGGGGCCTCTTGGCCGACGCCGCAGAGATCCTGATCGGGTTGGGCAAGCTGGACGAGGCCAAGAGCTTCGTCGACCGCATCCGGACGCTCGTCACCGGAGACCCCTATGCGGATTACCTGAGGGGCCGGGTGGCTCTGCACCAAGGCCGGCTCGACGAGGCGGTTGAGAAGCTGAGCCGTGCTGCCGACGCCCAAAGCCGACAGGTTTCGGCCCCGGGCCCTTCGGCCCGCAGGGGTCGGCAGGAGGCCCAGACACGGTTCTGGCTCGGCCAGGCCTACTCCGCGATGGACCTTCAGGCCAAGGCACGCGAGGAATTCGACCAGGCGGCGACGCTGCTGGAGGGCAGCGAGTCGCGGCTGACGTTGGAGGTCCGCCGAAGCCGGGCCCAGTTGCTGGCCCGGCTCGGGGAATACGACGAGGCCATCCGCGACGCGCGATGGGCATTGCAGCGGAATCCCGAGGATGGAGCCGTGCTCCGCCTTCTCGGGGAAGCGTTGGTCCTCGACGGGCAGACCGAGGCCGCGCTCGAGGCGGCGAAGAAAGCCGTCGAGGTCGATCCGAGAGAAGCGGGAAGCTACCGGGTCCTGGCCAGTGTGTACATGCGGAAGGAGCAGATCGACCAGGCCGAGCGGACACTCCGAGACGGGCTCGAGAAGGCCGAGAACGAGGGCATCCTCTACCGCGACCTGGCGCTGCTCTACAAGCGGGGCAATATGCCGGAGAAGCTCGAAGGTCTGCTCGACCGGGTGCGGGACGATCCCGAACTGACGGACGGACAGAAGGAGGCCATCGGGCAACTCAGGTTCGAGAGCCGAGAGGAACTCCTGGAATATCGGACGCGCCAGGCCCGGCAGCATCCGAATGATCCCAGGAAAGTCCGTCAGATGGCCGCCAGCTTGGCGGGACTGGGTCGGCAAGAGGAAGCCCTGGATGCTTATCGGAAGGCCTACGATCTGGCCGTCAAGCAGGACCAAATGGACTTGGCCGCAAGAATCTGGGACGATGCCTGGATCCTGCTGCTGACGGCCGAGGATTCCGAGGAGGCGGAGAAGTGGATCGACGTCCTGCCCGAGACCGAGGAGATGATTCGGCAACGGAAGATGGCCCGCGGACTGCTGGAGTTGACCCGGGCCGCGAGCCCGCCGCCCTCCGAGGTGGAAGGCCTGTCGGGGCGGGAGGTGGTCGGCGCGCGAGTGGCCCACGTCGAGAAGGCGCTCGAGCTGTTTGAGCAGATGCTGGAGGAAGAAACCGGCCCGGTGTCGGATGTTCGCGTGCTGGAGGCCCTGGCTCGCGCCCACTACCTGAAGGGGACGCTTCTTCCGCACCTGCGTACGGCCGAGTACGAAGAGGCCGAGCGGCTCTACAGCCGGGTACTCCAGATCCAGCCTCAGAGTGCCGATACGCGCATCCGCCTCGCCAACGTTTACCTCAGCTTGAACCGTTTCGACCAGGCGACGGCCCAGGCGGCGGATATCCTCGATCGGCAACCGGAAGAGGTCCGAGCCCTCGACGTTCAGGCGTTGGCGCAGCAGGGACGGGCGGCCTACGCGGACGCCGAGCGGACGCGACGGACAATCCGCGACATTGCCCCGGAGAACGTCGGGAACCTGGTGCGCCTGGGCCGGTTGCTTCGACTCCAGGGAAAGACGTCTCAGGCGATCGACATGTACCGGGAGGCCCTGGAACTGAACCCGCAGAACGCCGAGGCTGCACAAAGCCTCGCCTTGATCCTTTACGATCGCACGGAGGCGGGCCGGAAGAAGGCCGACGCTGTCATGAGCGACTATGTGGCCGCGGCCTCGCGAACGCCCGGAGCCCGGATGCAGCAGGCGCGGTACTACCGGCAGACCGGACGCGTCGACAAAGCGCTGCGACTCTCGCGGGAACTCCTGGAACAGAGCCCCGACAGCGACGGCGTGGCGGTCTTCCTGAGCACGTTGCTGCTGGACGCCGGCCGGGCCGACGAGGCCGTCGAGGTCCTTGATCGGTTCTTGCAGAAACACCCTGAGAACCTGGACGTCAAGCTGCAGTTGTGCGACGTCATGATGGTGGCCGGGACGGATCTGGATCGCGCCGAGGCGCTGACGAAGGAGGTCGTGGGTGAATTGCCGAACTCGCCTCGGGCCGTGACGATCCTGAGCCGCATCCTTCTCAAGAAAGGGCGCAACGCGCTGCTCGAGGATCGCCGCGCGGAAGCCGAGGGACTCTTTGCCCGGGCGCGGCAGCGGCTCCAGCAACTGGTGGACCGGATGCCGCGTTTCGGCGAGGCCTATCTCACGCTGGCCGAGTTGAGCTACGTTCAGGGCGAAAAGGTCCGTGCCCTGGATTACCTGTCCCGGGTGGGGCGTAATGACCCGAAGTACTTACAGGCCATGAAGCGCCGGGTCCAGATCAACCGCGAGCTCGGCAACCGCGAGCAGGTGGTTCTGGACCTTCGCGCCGTGCTCGACGTCCAGCCACACGACTTCGACTCGCGTCGAGCGTTGGTCGACCTGTACATACAGGAGGGCCGCCTGGCCGACGCCGAGCAACTTCTCCGCAACGGCCTGCGGTACGATCCGGACGATCCGGAGTTGTTGTCCTGGCTTTCACGCGTCCTGCTTCGTCAAAGGCAACCGGGGGAAGCCCAGGAGGTGGCCGACCGGGCCGTCCGCGTGGCGCCGGAGTCGCCGGTGTCCTGGAGCGCGTGGGTCGCGGTGATGAGAAGCCGCGAACGCGAGGACGAAGCACTCGAGCAGGTGCTCCAATTGCGCGAGGCGCACGTGGAGTCGGTGGGATTCAACGTGCTGGCGGTCGACCTGCTCAATGCCCTGGGGCGGTACGACCGGAGCAAGAAGATCCTTGAATCGCTGATCGCCGAGCATCCCGCCGACCCCCGGATGTATCTGAAGTACGCGGACACACTGATGCTGGCCGACACTGCGGCGCACGGCGGGGAGGTCCAGCCGGAAACGATCCAAACCGTGCGCGGACTTCTTGAAGAAGGACTGGAAAAGACGGGCCGGCATCAGATCCTGCTTCACAAGCAGGTGGAATTGGCGATGCGGCAGGACCAATGGGATCGGGCCACGGAATTGTGCAATGAACTGGTCGAGCGATTTCCGAACGATGCCGTGGCGCGGGTCCGCCTCAGCGAGTGCGCGCTGCAACTCGGCAGGACGGACGAGGCCCTCCGGTGGGCGAGGAAAGCCACCGAAATCGACCCGACCCAGTTTTCCGCCTGGAACAACCGAGCTTGGATTCTGGCTACGGAAAAGGGGGAGTTGACCCGCGCGAAGAACTTTGTCAATCAGGCCCTGCGACTGTCCCCGCGGCATCCTTCACTGCTGGACACGGCCGGGTGGATCGAATACCTGGACAAGGACGCCGACGAGGCGATCCGGCTCCTGGAACGATCCATTCGGCAGGGTGAGACGGCCGTGGCCCGTTATCACCTGGCGAAAGCCTTTCTGCTCCGGGCCGAGAAAACGACCCTGGAGGAGACGCGTCGGGAAGCCCTGGCCGAGGCAAAAGAGAACTTCGAACGATACCTGGAATTGGCTCCTTCGGGAGAGTATGCCGAGGAAGTGCAAAAAAGCTTGCAAGAGATGTAGCGCGTGAGATAATCTACAGCCCCTCGGGTGAGTTCGGCACCGGGGACGTGTTTTGGGGGTGCGGGGATGAGCTACGACAACCCAGGCAAGAGCCGGCCGTCGGCTGGACGCCGGACGCAGGTCGCGACCACGCGGACCGAGAGCAACGAAGGATCACCTGTCGCTACGATCGCCGGATTTCGAGACCTGATGAACATCCTGCGCCGTCACGTCGGGATGATTGCCGTGCTGTTTGTCCTGATTGCGGGGGCGGGCTGCGCGCTGACGTTCTATCTTCGCGAGAAGCACCCGACCTACCGGCCCCGAGCCGTGCTCCAGGTGGAATTCAGCCGGACGACGGATCAGGCCGGATTTGTTCCCAGCACCGACGTGCCGATCAGCGGGCGCTTGCGCGACGAGTTCCTGCTGACGCAGGTCAACACGTTGAGGCAGCTTCCCGTTCTTCAACAGGCTCTGCGTTCCGACATCGCCGACCTCGTGAACGCGCCGGTGCAGGGACTCGACGCGGAGGCGCAAGAACGCACCACGCTGAGTGCCGAAGGGGTCGAGGAGCGGACCCGCTACATCCAGGAGAACATGCATGAGCTGCTGGGCACCGGCGGGGACCCCGCCCCCAGGTTGCAGGACATTCTTTCGGTCCGCAACCCGACGCGGACGGCGAATATCGAGATCAGTTTGGAGGGACGTAACCGGAAGCTGGTTACTGCCATCGTGAACAGCGTGGTGGACAGCTACATGTTGCGCTACAGGCAGAACCGCCGGCAGCGAGAGCGTCGCAGCGTGCGCCGCCTCGAGCAACAGCTCGGTGACCTGAACACGCAACTGAGCCGTTCGCGACAGGAGTTGATGGCTTTCCGACGCAGCGCCGACAACGCGATCGTGCTCACGGAGCAGCGTACCGACATCACGCGTCAGTTGATGCTGCTCGAAAACGCGCGCACCGAGGCGGAACTCCAACTGATCGCCGCGGAACTCCAGTATCAGCAGTTGCAGAACATGCCGGCCGACGAAACCAGGCTCACGCCGGAGATGCAGTTGGAAATGGATCGGGACCCCCGGTTGCTGGACCTGAAGGCGACCGAGACACGGCTGGTCAGTCGAAGAGATCAGCTGCGCGAGAGGTTCGGGCCGACGCACGAGGAAGTCCAGGCGATCGAAGCGACCCTGGCCGCGACCCGGGCACAGATCGAGGCTCGCGAGGCGGAACTGCAGGCTACGTTGACCGCGCGCCGGAAAGAGGAAGCCGAGATGCGATTCCAAACGGCCCGGGACCAGTTCCAGCGCATCCGGAGCGAATATGAGCGAGCCAAGGCCAAGGCCTTCGAACTTTCCGAAATGAGCTTGCGGTATCAGGGACTGCTGGGTAACTACAACAAGCTCCAAGACCAGGTGCGGAGGTTGGAGGAGGCTATCTGGGAGCAGCGAATCGCCGCCCAGGCCTCGTCCAACAGCGTGAGCGTCAGCCAGCCCGCCCGGGTGCCCGATGCCGATGACGTATCCGGCCCGAGCTTGAATCTGGGTATGGGCGGATCGATCCTGCTCGCCCTGGCGGTGAGCCTCGGGCTGGCGCTGCTGGTGGAAGTCGTCGACAACCGCGTGCGTACCCCGGTCCAGGTGATGCGGGCGACGCAGATGAGCGTGCTCGGCACGGTGCCCGACCAGGAGGAAGACCGCCAGACCCGCGCGCTTTCGGATCTCTACCAGGTGGCGCGCCACATGCCGCGGTCCCTGATGGCCGAATCGTTCCGACAACTTCGGACCGCCCTGATGTATACCACCGACGCGGAATTGAAAAGCCTTCTCGTGATCAGCCCGAAGGCCGGGGCCGGCAACACGATGGTGACCGCCAACCTCGCGATCACGCTGGCCTCGGGCGGAAGCCGCGTCCTCCTGATCGATGCAAATTTCCGTAGGCCGATGGTTCACCGCATTCTCGATACCCCGAACTCCGTCGGCCTGTCGCGGGTGTTGGCGCGGCTCAGCCGGTTCGACGAGGCCGTGCAAAGCACCTCCGTCGCGAACCTTGACGTGATCGGCTGCGGACCGGTTCCCCCGAGCCCGGCCGACCTGCTCGGCAGCGAAGCCATGCGGCAATTGCTCGCCGAGGCCCGCGAACGCTACGATAACGTGATCGTCGACGTCGCTCCACTGCTGGTCGTCTCCGACGCCCATGTCCTGTCCAGCATGGTCGACGGCGTGGCCATGGTCCTGAGCAGTACGCAGACTTCACGCGGCGTGGCAATTCGGAGTCGGCGGACCCTGGAGACCTTGAAGGCTCGGCTGGTCGGCGCCGTGCTGAATCGCGTCCGGGCGACCAAGGGAGGCTACTTCCGCGAA
>CAZGEE010000013.1:0-13179 GCA_964525035.1 uncultured Anaerolineales bacterium | reverse complement strand
CGCTTCGCGTCGCCGTGATGGGCTGCGTGGTGAACGGCCCCGGGGAGGCCCGCGAGGCCGACATCGGCGTCGCCGGCGGCAAGGGCTTCGGCGTCATCTTCCGGCGCGGCCGGCGCGGGGAACGCATTCCTCAGGGCCGGCTGTTCGAACACATGATGGCCGAAATCCGCCGTTTGACGGCCGAGTAATTCCGCGGTCAGCCCTGCCCGTCCATGGGTTTTAATCCGCCTTGTCCACGAGTCACGGCACCCGGGAGGACACGGATCAGAACCGCAGAAAGGCTCCCGTAGATCGGTTAATAGCCAAGGGTTTCGCATTCTCCCCGCTTTCCGACCCGGCGCGGACCCCGATGCGCAAAACCGTTTCCCCGTCCTCGACGGATCCCCTGCTATTAAACGTGATGTAGAAGTCATCCCGGCCCTGCTCAGTCGTTACGACCAGGTCGGGCGGCAACTGGGCTGCCCGGCTTCCCGCCAACACTTTCCAGCCGCTACCCGACAGCTTCGGCTCGTACAGAACCAACCGGGTGTTCGGCGAAATCGGCGAGCCCTTGTAGAACGGGGGCAGAAACCGCACACGGATTTTCTTGTTATGCTGGACGGCCTGCTGCTTGGCCATGAGCAGGAATCCCTGGACCTGGTTGGCCGCGCCCTCGACGCGGCTCCCCCCGGTCAACGTACTCACGGTGGGAACCATGATCGCGGTCACGACGATAATAATCGACATGGCCAGCATGAGTTCGACAAGTGTGAAGGCGTTTTTTCGCGAAGCCATCATGAGTCACTCCCGATGTCGGCGCCCGCGTTGCTACATTTCCACGGCATTGGCGGGAATGTCCTTGTAATTGGTGATGTTATCGCTGTTGTCCTCATCCTCGGACCACATGTAAGATTGCAGCGACCCGGCAGACGCCCCCGAGATCTGGGAAACGCTCCAGCCCCTCCCGTTGGGCCCCAGCGACCAGAGCAGCGGCAACCCGCCGTTCATCGCCCATTTCCGAGCCGCGTCGCTCATCGGCTCTCCCGGTTCCTGCTGGAGTCCGCTCATGTCGAACGCGACGTAGCGGATCGGGTTCAGCCACGCATCGACGAAGTACGGTTTGTCCGGCGTGTTCGACTTCCCGTCGTGATCGACGAACTGGACCGATCCTTCCGGCACGGTCGGCATACAGTTTCCGAACCTCTCGCCCGTCAGGTAGTCGTACAACTCCACCGAGTTCTCGAGGACCTGTCCAAGGTTGCCGGCACTCGAGTGTTTCACGACCGGGAACAGCCCGAATCGTTTGTAGTATGTATCCAGCGCCGATTCCATGCCCTCGATCAACAGGGCGGTCGAGTCCCTCTGGGACTGGCGGTGGGCCACCCCGGCAACCACAATCAGCACCCCGAGCAAGAAGACGATCAGCGAAATCACCATAAGCATCTCGAGCAGGGTGAATCCACGTGTCGTTCCCGCGGTTCCCAAAAGCCTTCGAGCGTTAAAAGAGTTCTGTGTCCGTTTCATCGTCAT
Source organism: uncultured Anaerolineales bacterium (assembly GCA_964525035.1). Classification (GTDB taxonomy): domain Bacteria; phylum Planctomycetota; class Phycisphaerae; order FEN-1346; family JAACEH01; genus CAZGEE01. Next base: position 11,670 of record CAZGEE010000013.1, on the reverse strand, counting down.
CCACCCATCTCGACCACGCCTGTCTTGCGCTCGAGCGCCCACTCGTTCGGCGCCAGGACGGCTAGAAGTTCGTAATGTCGTCGTTCGTTCCCTGCCAACCGTCGTTCGGGTCCGTGGGGTCCTGGTCCACCACGTACCCGTCGTGTTCCTCGCTCCACTCCCAGTAACCGAACAACTGGTCGCCGCCGGCCATCCACAGCAGGTAACTCGAACTGTTGTGGGGATACCAGCGCCCGGCGGCGTCCGCCCCGCCCTTGCGGAGCTTCAACGCCCAGTGCTTTACCGCATCCGGGTCCCACCATTCGAACACTCTCGACTTGTAATGCCAATCCAGCGGCTCGTCCGCCCCTTTCTGCCCCAGGGCGGCATGGTGGTTGACGTTGTAGGTGTACCGCCCGTGCCCATAGGCAGCGTCCGTCCCCGGCCCACACGGATAGTGGAACTCGGCGAAGCTGGACATGTTGGCCTGCCAGTAGCAGACGGGGTTGTCGAACGCGTCCTCGAACATTTCGTGGCCGTACCGATCCGTGCCCACGTTGCTCGGTGACGGGGGATACGGCCCGAACTCCAGCAGGCCGCTCAGGTCCTCGCCGGGGTAGACCTCGTCCAGGTGCGGGCCCCAGCCCATACCACCCGGCCCCTGCATGGCCACGTACAAGCTGTGATAGCCCTGCGAATCCGTATAATCGCCTACCAACGCTATGTTGTTGTTCATGTAGAGGAGCCCCGGCGGGTTGCGCAGGCAGCCCGGCGGATATTCCCCGTAGACGTGCTTGTAGCTCTCCACGCCCGTGCTCAGCGTTGCGAGCAGCGTCTTGCTCACGTTGACCCGGTACTGCGTGAGCACCTGCGGCACGGTAGGCGCCAGGATCAATATCATCAGGCTGATGATGGCCATCACCAGGATCAGCTCCACCAGCGTGAATCCCGGCCTCCGCTCGTTCCCGCAGAGGAACCTTCTCATTGAAGTTGTGCAGTCTTTTCTCACGTTTACGCCTCCTCCGCGGGAAAGCCACCCAGGAGACCCGCCGCACAACGCCTTTGCCCCTCGCGAGACATGGCATCAAAAATTCGTAATGTCGTCGTTCGTTCCCTGCCAACCGTCGTTCGGGTCGGTGGGGTCCTGGTCCACCACGTACCCGTCGTGTTCCTCGCTCCACTCCCAGTAACCGAACAACTGGTCGCCGCCGGCCATCCACAGCAGGTAACTGGAACTGTTGTGGGGATACCAGTGCCCGGCGGCGTCCGCTCCGCCCTTGCGGAGCTTCAGCGCCCAGTGCTTCACGGCATCCGGGTCCCACCAGTCGAACACTCTCGACCTGTAATGCCAATCCAGCGGCTCGTCGGCCCCCTTCTGCCCCAGCGCCGCGTGGTGGTTGATGTTGTAAGAATACCGGCCATGGCCGTATTCCGCCCCGTCTGTAAGTGGCCAGTGATGCTCGGCGAAGCTGGACATGTTGGCCTTCCAGTAGCAGACGGGATTGTCGAACGCGTCTTCGAACATCCAGTAGCCGAACCGGTCCGTGCCCACGTTGGCCGGCGACGGCGGATAGGGTCCGAACTCGAGCACGGCCTTATAGTCCACGTCCGGAGGCGGATTCGGGTAGGCCTCGGCCAGGTGCGGACCCCACCCCAGGCCGCCCGGCCCCTGCATGGCAAAATACAGACTCTGGTAACCCTGGGTATTCTGCCAATACACCCCGTTCAACAGGAACTGCCCATTCACTAGATGCCCGTTCTGTGGCGGATATTCTCCATAGACGTGCTTGTAAGTCTCCACGCCGGTGCTCAGCGTTGCGAGCAGGGTCTTGCTCACGTTGACCCGGTACTGCGTGAGCACCTGCGGCACGGTAGGCGCCAGGATCAATATCATCAGGCTGATGATGGCCATCACCAGGATCAGCTCCACCAGCGTGAATCCCGGCCGTTCCGATGCCACTTGCCCAACTCCTTCTCTGCCACCCTGCCCAGGAGCACAATCCGCCTCGCTCCAGGGCGACCGCTTGCTTAACGGCGATGCCAACTGAGAATGTCGTCGCATCGCCCTTCCTCGTCATAGCCGAACTTTCGGTCCACCCCGGCTCCGATCATCAAGTATGTCCGTGGGTTGTAGGGCAACTCCGGGCTTGAAGTATCCGGGTTCTTCACAAGGCTCTCCCAGTCGTCGCCCGAGGGGGTCCAGAAATATTCCTCCGTGCCGCTATTGTCGTTGGGCTCGTAAATCCGGCCCCACTGGCTCTTGGTCCGATCCGCCCGATAATAGAGAATGGCCCTGGGTTCGGCCGGGTTGCCGTCGGTGAAAAACGGCGGCGACGCCAGCTCCGGGTCGATCACCCAGTCGCGTCCGATCCGCGGCGGCACGAACACGAAATCGACGGGGACTCCTCCCTCGATGGGACTCCAGCCTTCGCCGTTCGGCCCCATGAGGTAATGGTAGAGGCACTGCGCCCCCGTGCCCGCCTCGTTGCAATTGCTGGGTGGATACGCCCTGAAGACCCTATGGTAGGCCTCCAGCGCGGCGCCCAGTTCCTTCATGATCTGGCGCGTCTGCAATTCGGTTTTCGACCCCAGCTTCGCGCCGACGGCCAGGATGATTACCAGGATCCCGATGATCGAGAGCACGATAAGCAGCTCGACCAACGTGAAGCCGGCGGCACGTTTTCGGGAGCATCTCCTCCGACCCACCTTTTTCTCCTCGCTCTTGGCCCACTCTCCGCTTCGGCGTTTACTATCCGCCCTGTCGCACCGACTGGATGATCTCCACCAGCGGGAGGAACAGCGCGACGACGATCGAGCCGACGATGACGCCCAGGACCACCACCATCAGCGGCTCCAGCGCGCTGACGAGCCCGCCGACCAGGGTGTCGACCTCGTCGTCGTAATTGTCGGCCACCTTGGTCAGCATCTTGTCCAGATCGCCGGTTTCCTCTCCGACGTCGACCATGTTGACCACGATGGCGTCGACCACGTGACTCTGCTTCAGCGGCGCGGCGATGCTTTCGCCCTCGCGGATACTGTCGTGCACGGCCGTCAGGGCCCGGGAAATCACCTCGTTATCGACCGTATCGCGCGTGATCTGAAGCGCTTCCAGAATCGGCACCCCCGAGGCGACCAGCGTTCCCAGGGTCCGCGTAAATCGGGACACGGTGCTGCGGTTCACAATCTTTCCAACGATCGGGACGTTCAACTTCAGCCAATCCAACGCGAATCGTCCGCCCACGGTAAGCCGCGTCAGCCGCAGGCCAAGCCAGACCAAGGCCACGCCGATCGGCAGGACGAACCAATAGTTTCTCACGTGGTGGCTGAAGTCGATCAGCAGTTGCGTCGGCGCCGGAAGCGTGGTGTTGAAGTCCTGGAAGATCTTCTCAAACCGCGGGATGATGAAGTACATGATCGCGATCACGATCACTGTTGCCACCGTCAGGACCACGGCAGGGTAGATCATTGCCCCGATCACGCGGCGCCGCAGCGTGAGAGACTTCTCCTGGAACTCGGCGAGGCGGAGCAGAATGCGGTCGAGCACGCCGCCGGCCTCGCCAGCACGAACGATGTTCACGTACAAGCGGTTGAAACACCTGCGATGTTTCGCCATCGCCTCTGACAGCGTCGAGCCCGCTTCGACGTCGTCGATGACGTCCGAGAGCGTATTCTTCAGGACGCCAGGCCGCTGCTGGCTGTGCAGGATCCGGAGGCTCCGAAGGATCGGCAGTCCGGCGTCCTGGAGCGTGCTGAGCTGTCGCGTGAACAGCGTCAGGTTCTTCATGGACACCCCGCCGATGGTAAAGGTCTTGCCCTTTTTCTTCGGCGCGGCCCCGGGGGCCTGTTTCTGGCGGCGTCGGCCTCCCTTCTCGCGAAGGTTGGTCGGGAAATAGTTCATCTGGCGGATCTTCTGGACCGCTTCTTCCTGGTTCTCCGCGTCGACCTCGTCGCGGATTTCCTGCCCCTGGGCGTCCATCGCTTCGTACTGGTACGTCGGCATCGCGCAACTCCTTCCGATTATCCCGCCCCGTGATTCCTCGGGGTTTGTGTCTGCTACTCCTCGACCACCGTTTCGCGCACCACTTCCTCGATCGTCGTGATGCCATCGTAAATCGCGAGAAGGCCGCTTTCGCGCAGGCTCCGCATCCCCCGCCTCCGGGCCTCGCTGCGGAGCACGTTACTACTGGCCCGGTTGCGGATGAGCCGTCGAAGCTCGTCGTCGAGGTTCATGATCTCGAAAATTGCCGTCCGCCCGCGATAGCCCGTGTTGTTGCACTGCTCGCAGCCACGGCCGTAGTAGAACGTTCGGCCTTTCACTTCCTCGGGCGTCAGGTTCAACTCGTAAAGCATTTCCTCGGTCGGCTTGAACTCCGCCCGGCAGTTCGTACAGATGCGTCGCACCAGCCGCTGAGCCACGATGGCTTCGACCGTGGCCGTCAGAAGGTAAGGCTCAATGCCCATGTCCAACATCCGCGTAACGGCCGTGGGGGCATCGTTCGTGTGCAGCGTCGAAAACACCAGGTGCCCGGTCAGGCTGGCGTGAATGGCGATCTCGGCGGTTTCCAGGTCTCGCATCTCGCCCACCAGGATCACGTCCGGGTCCTGACGCAGGATGGACCGCAAACAGGACGCGAACGTCAGGCCGATGTCCGGATTGATCTGGACCTGGATCAGCCCCTCGATGTCGTACTCTACCGGGTCCTCCGTCGTGATAATCTTGGTCTCGATTCGATTGATCTCCCGCAGGGCCGAGTAGAGCGTGGTCGTCTTGCCGGATCCCGTGGGGCCCGTGACGATCACGATGCCGTTGGGCATGTGAATGATGTCGCGGAAATCCTTCAGCTCGTCGTCGCGCATCCCCACCTTGTCGAGGTCCAGCGAAACCTGCGACCGGTCCAGCACGCGCATGACGACGCTTTCGCCGAATACCGTCGGCAGGACCGAGACCCGCAAGTCCACGGGGTTCCCCCCGACGTTCAGCTCAATACGACCGTCCTGCGGAAGCCGACGCTCGGCGATGTCCAGGTTGGCCATGACCTTGATCCGGCTGGCCAGGGCCACGGCGATGTGACGCGGTGGCGGCACCATCTCGTAGAGGATCCCGTCAATCCGGTACCGCATCTTGAACTCGTCTTCGAACGGCTCGAAGTGGATGTCCGACGACTTGTCGCGAATTGCCTGCAGCAGCACCAGGTTGAGCAGTTTCTTGACCGGCTGCGACTCGCTCATCGCCCGCACGTCGGCCAGATCCATCGAACTGCCGTCCTCGTCCTCTCCGGTGAAAAGCTGCGTGTCGAGGCCCTCGAGCTCGCCCATGACGTCTTCCATCGAGGAGCCGCCCTCCTGGTAGTACTTGTCGAGGGCCCGTTGAATAGCACCCGGATCGGCCACCGCCCCCTGGACCTCGAAGCCCAGAAGGAAATGCAGATCGTCCAGCGTCCGGAAGTTCTCCGGGTCGCCCATTGCAATCGTCAGGGTGTTGTTCTCGAATCGGACCGGCACGATCCGATACGTCCGGGCCGTCAGCGTGTCGATCTTCTCGGCCACCTCGCGCGGAATGTCCATCTCGTCGAGATTGACCATCTGCATTCCCGACTGGACGGCCAGCGCCATCGAGATGTCGCGCTCGGCGCAGTGGCCCAGTTCGATCAGCACGGCACCGGTGGCGCCTCCCTTGCGGCGCTTGATCTCCAGCGCTTCGCGGACCTGCTCCTCGGTCACCACCCCCATCTCCACGAGGATCTCGCCGATGAGCTGCCGCTGTTGCGATTGGGCCTGCGTCGCCGTTCGGTCCACCCGACTCATAGGCACCTCCTGAATTCCGAGACGACAGCCCGTCCGGGCCCTGCCGACAGGCTACGCCAGGACCTCACTCAGCGTGCCGGACTGCTTCAACTGCTCGACTTCCTCCGGGCTCAGCTGCTCCTGCAATTCATTCGGCCGGTTCGCCCGTTCCATCATGGTTTCCAGGTCGATGATGTTCTGGTGGTACAGTCCCATCAGCGACTCATCCAGCAATTGCATGCCGTACTTACGGCCCGTTTGAATGATCGACTCGATTCGGAACGTCTCGTTCTTCCGGATCAGGTTGGATGTCGCCGGGGTACAGTAGAGGAATTCGAACGCGGCCACCCGTCCCGGCATATCGCTGCGAGGACACAACTGCTGGCTCAGCACCGCCACCAGCGTACTGGCCAACTGCACCCGGACCATCTCCTGCTGGTCCGTCGGGAAACTGTCGACGATCCGGTTGATCGTACCCAATGCGCTGGTCGTGTGAAGCGTCCCGAAGACCAGGTGGCCCGTCTCCGCCGCCCGGATCGCGGCTTCCATCGTTTCCAGGTCCCGCAGTTCGCCGACCATGATCACGTCCGGATCGGCACGAAGAACCCGCCGCAGCGCCTCGGCGAAGCTTGGCACGTCGATGCCCACCTCGCGCTGGTTCACCATGCACTGCTTGTGCTCGTGGTAGTACTCGATCGGGTCCTCGACCGTCACGATGTGGCGGTCGAGCGTCTGGTTAACCTGATTGATCATCGTCGCCAGCGTCGTCGTTTTTCCGGATCCCGTGGGCCCGGTCACGAGGAAGATGCCTCGAGGCCGATTCAGCAGCGTCTTGACGATCGGCGGCATCCCGATTTCCTCAAAGCTCATCAACTTGCTCGGAATCAGCCGCAGCGTCACGCTCACGTGGCCCCGCTGCTTAAAGATGGCCACGCGGAACCGCGCCTTCTCCCCGTAGCTGAAACCGAAGTCCGCCGAGCCCTCCTCCTCGATTTCCTGCTGGTAACGGTCCGGCGTGATGCTTTTCATCAACGCCATCGTGTCCTCCGGTTCCAGCACTTTCGTATCCAGCGAACGCAGCCGCCCGTGCAGACGCAAGGTGGGTTGTCGCCCCACGTGGATGTGAAGGTCGGAGGCATTGTTCACGATCACCGCCTGCAACAGCTTGTCAATCTGCAACGTCGATCCAGCCATCTTCCGCTCCGATATACTGTCCCATGACCCGAAGCCGTAAACCCTCGGCTCCACCTAAATTGTAGCGATCCGCCCCGTCGGAAAACAACCACGACGGCACATGGAGCTGTTTTCCGGAACCATGCGACTCGAACGATATACTATAATAGGCACAGCCTCGCGTTGGCACAACGCCGTTTACGTTATTCCTGCCATCGTCAGGGCCACTTCCCGAGTCGCATGGCCGATCACCTCATCGACGCTCGTTGTCCCGGCCACCGCCTTGGCCAGACCATCCTCGACCAGGGTATGCATCCCCAAGGCCCGGGCGGCCTTCCGCAACTCGTTCAGCGGTTTTTGCTCGAACGCCATCTCCCGGAGTTCGTTGTTCATCACCATGATCTCGAAAATCCCCAGACGCCCGTAATACCCCGATCCATGGCAGCGATCACAGCCAACGGGGCGCATGAAGTTCGCCCGGGCAATCTGCTCCTCGGTCAGGCCCAGGCCCCGCAGCATGTTCAGATCCACGTCGTTGTCCGGTTCCTTGCACTCGCTACAGAGGACCCGGACCAGCCTCTGGGCCATGACGGCCTGGACGCTGGAGGAGACCAGAAACGGCTTGACGCCCATATCGATAAGGCGGGTCAACGCGGACGGCGCATCGTTGGTGTGGAGCGTACTGAACACCAGGTGTCCAGTAAGGGCCGACTGAATTGCGATCTCTGCCGTGTCAAGATCGCGAATTTCACCCACCAGGATGATGTTCGGAGCCTGCCGCAACATCGCCCGCAGAATATTTGCAAACGTCAAGCCGATGTTCTCTCTCACCTGGCACTGGTTGACACCGGAGACATTGTACTCGACGGGGTCCTCTGCCGTGATGATCTTCCGATCGGGTCGGTTTAATTCATTTAATGCAGCATACAGTGTAGTCGTCTTGCCCGAACCTGTCGGGCCCGTCACGAGGAAGATGCCGTTCGGCCGCCGAATGATCTTCCGGAACAGTTCGTAGTCCTCCGTCGAGAAGCCCAGCGACCCAAGCCCCACGTTCACCGACTCTTTTCGCAGGATTCGCAACACGATGCTCTCGCCGTGGTAGGCCGGCAGGCTGCTCACGCGGAAGTCCAGGTCATGCCCTTCGAGCTTCATTCGAATGCGGCCGTCCTGCGGGAGCCGCTTTTCCTCAATGGCCATTCCGGCCATGATCTTGATGCGGCTGATCACCGCTCCCTGCAACCGCTTCGGAGGGGGATCCCGTTCAACGCATTCGCCGTCGACCCGATACCGGACGCGCAGTTTATCCGGAAGCGGCTCAATGTGAATATCGCTCGCCCGCATCCGCACGGCCTCGGTGATGATCAGCGTCACGAGCCGGATGATCGGAGCGTCGTCCCGCTCTTCATTGGCCTTGACATCCTCCCCTTCCACTTCGCCGGCCTCGAAGTCCTCGGTGAACTCCTGCATCATCGTGTCCACGTCGCTCGATTCGACGTCGCCGGTAAACGTGTCGATCACCTGGAGCACCTTGTCCCTTGGAGCCAGAGCCGTCTCGATGTCCATGTTCAGCCGAAAGCGGAGCGCGTCCACCGTTTCCAGGTCCAGGGGATCGGTGATGGCCACCTTCAACTTGTTTCTCTCCCTCGACAGCGGCAGCACCGTGTACTCCCGGATGATCGCCTCCGGAACCAGGTCGAACACGTCGTGCCCGATGCTGACAACGTCCAGGTCGACGTACTCCATGTCGAACTGAAGCGCAAGGGCCTTGACCACGTCCTTCTGCTTGCACAGCTCAAGCTCGACCAGGCACTCGCCCAGGCGGCGCCCGGTTTCCATTTGCCGCTCCAGCGCGGAGTGGATCTGCTCGTCCGAGACGATTCCCCATTCCTTCAGGATCTCGCCCAACTGCTTTCGGCTGCGTGCCATCCCCTGTTCCTTCCGAGTGTGCTGAATGCCCTCGCCGGGGCGTCAGGTTTGATTGTGTCGATCGCCTTCCAGGACTCCCTACCCGTTGCTTTCGGCCACCAATCCGCGCGCGGGGGCGGCTGGGGGTCAGGCGAACTCGCCTGGCTGACGACAGCCTTGTTCCATCCTGAAGCCGCCGTCCTCCGCCGCTAGGCTCAGTAAACAACCGACGTTACATGGTACCCCCTTATCCCGCTACGGGTCAAGCAGATTCGTCCGCGGCGGCCTCTGTTCACGCCACCGGTGCGTCGGCCGGGTCTGCAGGCCAGTCAAGCAAGGTGGCGCGCGGAGACGCAGAAGCTCTTCACGGACCCCGGCCAACCCTTCGCCAACGGACGCTCTGCTCCGGGCGTGCCCGCGGCGCCGGTAAAAGGGCGTGGCCAGATGGGTGTTCTCGGGGTATAGTGACAGAGCCGAGGTCGTCCGAGAAGCACTGCAAACATGCAACCGAAGGTATACGCAGCGGCTTCGCGGCAAGGCCCGCGCTCTACAGGAAATATTCGCGGTATCAAAGCCGGCGCGATCCCGGATAGAGCACGATGCCCGCTGTCGGTTCAGTCCCTGTCGGAGGATGCTTTCCATGAAAACTGCTGCGTACCTTGTCCTTTGTCTCGCGATCCTGTTCGGGAGCACTTCCGCCACCCGGGCGGCCACGTATTACGTGGACTTCACTGGCGGATCGGACAGCGCCACCGGCACGACACCCGCAACGGCCTGGCAGCACTGCCCCGGGGACGCCAACGCCGGCGGCGTGGCGGGCACCACCTCGTTGCAGCCGGACGACAAGGTAATCTTCAAGGGCGGCGTGTACTACCGCGGGGCCATCGTCTGCGAGGGTTCCGGAACTACTGACCACCACATCGTCTACGACGGAAACACCGAGGGCACGTTCGGCACGGGCCGGGCCATCGTCGACGGCTCGGAGCGTCTCACAGGCTGGACCGCCTGCACAGGTCCCGGCGACTGCGACGGCAACCCGAACTGGGAGCACATCTATACGGCCGCGGTGCCCTCGGGGATCGACGTCTTCGTGGCCAACATGTACGAGGACGATCACATGCTCTGGCCCGCACAGGATCCCAACCTGGACGATCCGTTCTACGCGGACGACCTGGACACGTTCCGCTCCGTTCCCAAGGAGAACGTCACCGGCACCAGCCTCGTGGACGTGGCATACTTCACCCAGGCCGACCCCGATTACTGGGACGGGGCGTACCTGCGCCTCTGGGTCAACCCGAACGTGGTCATCACGCGCAAGATCCTCAGCTACGTCCCCGCCGAACACAAGGTCACGTTCGAAAGCGCCAACGTCTACACCGACCGCAACACGCTGTACGCCACGGCGAACCACCTGCTGAAACTCGACGTGGCCGGCGAGTTCGTCGTGGACGAGGCCACCGGCACCATGTACCTGTGGCCACCCACCGAAGGAGACATCACCAGCAAGCAGATCACCCGGAGCGTGCGGAAAACCGGCTTCAACCTGGCCGGTAGAAACCACATCACGATCCAGGGGTTCGTCATTCAGAAGCATACCGCGGGAATCAGCGAGTACCGCCGCGGCAATGCCATCCTCACCTTCAGCGGCGGCAGCGACATCCTGGTCCGCGACAACCACATGACAGGCAACCGGTCCATGGAGCACCAGGGCGTCATCCGGATGTACGGCGGCTGCAGCGACGTCACCATCGAGGATAACTACGTGTACGAGAACCCGCGCAATCGCGGATGCATCCTGACGTTCGACGACTCCACCTTTCGCAACAACCGGATGCGCAAGAACGGCGGCACCGCGGTCGACTTCTACGGGTGCCGCCGAAGCGACATGGTGGGGAACACGGTGACCGAGAACACCGGGGTGCACGCCAACGGGCTGACGCTGTACCTCGACTGTGAGGATTGCTTCGTGGCCTATAACACCGTATTCGACGGCAACATCGCCTTGACCCTGCAGGACGCGACCGACATCACCGTGGCCTACAACGTGCTCCAGACCTCGCGCGACGCCTACACCGTGGCCGACTGGGGACGCTGCACCGGACTGAATTACTACAACAACGTCGTCCTGAACGACTACGGCAAGGGACTGATCAAGAGCAGCTCGACCTCCAACGTGGTCGTCCGCAACAACCTCCTCGACGGCTCCGGCGTCGGGCCCGGCGACAACACCACGCACAACATCTACACCAGCCTCCTGTGGAGCCAGGACCCCAACGACCTCGGCGAAGGCGAGATGTTCGTGCCGGACAAGACGGTCGTTTACGCGGACCCGGACAATCGGGACTATCGCCTGGCCGACGGCAGCCCGGCCATCGACGCCGGCACCGACGTCGGCCTCAGCGAGGACCACGAACACAATCATGTGCCGGTGGGGGCCGCGCCCGACATCGGGGCCTATGAATTCGGAGCGGAGAATACCACGATCACGGGATGGGAGGTCCTCGGCACGCACGACGGCGCCCCGGTGGCCTCCCGGGTCACCGAGGACTATGTGGAACCCCGGTCGCAGGGGCTCCATACCCTCCGGGCCGCCTTCTCCGAGCCCCTCGACCCGGCGACGGTTGTCCTTTCAGCCGTCACGGTTGTCGGCCAGGCTTCCGGCGACGTATCGGGCACCATCGCCTCGGTGACCCTGGTCGGCGGCGACACGGTCCGGATCGAACTCTCCTCGCCGCTCCCGGACTCGGACTGGTTCACGGTTGCCATCGCCGATTCCGTCCAGGACGTCGGCGGCTCGCCGGTGGGAGGGGACCTCGACGTTCGCCTGGG
>CAZGEE010000012.1:0-13618 GCA_964525035.1 uncultured Anaerolineales bacterium | reverse complement strand
GTACATCAACATCCGGAACTGCATCAACGCCCTGCATGAGATCGGGGCGGTGCCGGTGCTGAACGAGAACGACACGGTGAGTGTGGACGAAATCCGTTACGGCGACAACGACATCATTGCCGCGCTGGTGGCGAACAACCTGCGGGCCGACCTGCTGGTCCTGCTGACCGTGGTGGACGGGCTCTGCCGCGACGCCACGCGCGGGGACGTCATCGACGTGGTCGAGGAGATCGGCCCCGAGATCAACCGGATGGTCGACGGCACGCGGAGCCCGCTCGGTACCGGCGGCATGACGTCGAAGCTCGAAGCCGTCCGCATGGTCACGCAGGCCGGCGAGTTCGCGGTCATGGCATCCGGCCGGCGGCGGCGCATCCTGGAGAAGCTCCTGGACGGCCGGCGCGTCGGGACACTGTTCCTGCCGGCTACGGGCAAGATGAACAGCCGGAAGCGGTGGATCGCGTTCTCCGCCCGCTCGCGGGGTCGGCTCACGGTGGACGCCGGCGCGGCCAAGGCGCTCTGCGAGAAGGGCAAGAGCCTCCTGGCCTCCGGCATCGCCGGCTCGAGCGGCCGGTTCCAGGTCGGCGACCTGGTCACGATCGTCGACGCGACCGGCCGCGAAATCGCGCGCGGTCTGGCGAACTATGATGCCGACGCCGTCGCCAGAATCCGCGGACACCAATCGTCCGAGTTCAAGAAAATCCTCGGCGAGAAACCCTACGACGAGATCATCCACCGCGACAACCTGGTGCTCACGCGGTAGAAGCTCCGACCGCGAACCCGTACGCCCCGAGGCTTATGACCGTCCCGGAGGATCGCCGTCGCCATTGGGGTGAACCAACGCCCGAGCGATCGCTCCACCGACCAACCGGAACGTACACGAGACTCTTTGGGGCGCCGAGGTTCCAACCCTATGGCGTCGAGGCCCCCGATGCCTTAGAATGTCCGTTGAAGCAACCGTTCTTTGGAGGAACCCCATGGAGCAGGAGAACCGGACGCAATCCAACGAGACACCGAGCACGCCGGGAACACCCAAGCCGAAGGGAAAGCAAGGGGGAATCAGCCTCCGGAGGGCGTTTCTCGCCGGTTTGGCCGCCTTGTTGCCGACCGCGCTGTCGATCGTCATCCTGGTCTGGATCGGCAAGTTCATCAACAAGCACGTGGCCCGCCCTATCAACGAGTTCGTCATCTGGGTCATGGGTCTGGCGGGCATCGATCATGCCAAGGACGTCTTTTACAACAACAAAGTTGAGGGCGTGGTTTACGGCTGGTTCAACCTCTCCTTCACGGGGTTCGTGATCGCGTTCGCGATCATCTTCATCGTCGGCGCGCTTCTGTTGACGTTCTTCGGCCGGAGGCTGTACCGAGCCGTGGACCGCTTCCTCTCGCAGCTCCCGGTGCTGAAGATGATCTACCCCCACATCAAGCAACTCACGGAGATGGTGCTCTCGGAGAAGAAGGTTGCGGCGTTTCGCCGCGTGGTCATGATCGAGTATCCGCGGAAAGGACTGTGGAGCCTGGGTTTCGTGACCGGGGAGCCGATGCGTGATCTCCGGGAGAACATAAACCGGGAGGTGGTATCCATATTCATCCCGAGCAGCCCGACGCCGTTCACCGGTTACGTGGTCGCCGCACCGAAGGAGGATCTTATCGACATTCCGATCACCGTGGACGAGACGTTGCGATTTACCGTCAGCGGCGGCGTGCTGGTTCCTCCGGGGCAAAGGAAGGTCGGGGAGGCCGGCCGAGGCCCCTTGCCTCCCAGCCCCTCTGCGGCGGAGGATTGACAGGGCAACGCACGGGCACTATACTCTGCTCGCGCCGGAATACTCGCCACCGAACTCGGACGGGTATCCGCGAATTTGCCGTCGTGGTGCGTGCCCGGGACACGCGAATGGAAAACAGGCAGGCGTCAGCGTAAGGAGTGCCGGATGCAGGTAAAGATAACCGGGCGGCACGTGTCCGTCACCGAGGGGATGAAGGCCTACGCCAGGGAAAAAACGGAGAAGCTCGTTCGATTCTTCGACCGGATCCAGGAGGTTCGCGTCGTTCTGGACATGGAAGGCGAACGGTACACGGCGGAGGCGATTGCCGACGTGGAACTGGCCGACGACCTCGTCGCCCGTGAAACCGGCCAGGACATTTACGCCGCCATCGATGCCGTCTCGGACAAGCTTGAGCGGCAGCTTCGCAAATTCAAGGAGCGGCTCAAGGAACATCACAAGCGAGGCCAGGGCACCGAGGGGCAGTGACCTGCCGGCCGTGGTATCGCTCTCCGCTTGCCCGGGCTTCCGGGCGCCGCGCAGGATGTGCGACAGGAGCAGTCATGAATTTCCAGGATTTCATGTGCCGAGAAGCACTTATTGCCGAACTGGAAGCTACGACGGCACGGGGTGTGGTGGAAGAGATCGTCGATGCGATGGTGCGGGCGGGCAAGGTGGAACCGCGGCGGCGGAAAAGCCTGGTCGACAACCTCATGGAGCGCGAGAAGAAGGCAAGCACGGGCTTTGGAAACGGCGTGGCGGTCCCCCACGTCAAACACCAAGCCGTAACCGAACTGGCGGGAGGAATCGGCCGAAGCCCCGCCGGGGTGGATTTCTCGGCGCTGGATCGGCAGCCCGTCCACGTGTTCTTCCTGCTCGTGAGTCCGCCGGACCGGCCGGAGGACCACCTGAAGGCCATGGAGAATATCTTCCGTAGCGCCCAGAAGGAGCACTGGCGGCGCTTCTTGAAGGAGGCGGAGTCGGAGAACGCGATCTGGGAATTGTTGGTCGAGGCTGACGAGGAAGTGATCGTTTAGATTCGCCGGCTGCGAAAGGGCAACCGTGTTCCGGGCAACGCGACAGAGGCCTGACCATGGCGGAACGAGAGGTCACCATCTTGAACAGTCAGGGCATGCACGCCCGACCCGCCATGCAGATCGTGGAAACCTCGAATCGCTTTGCCAGCGACATCGGAATCCGCAAGGGGGGCCACCGTGTCAACGCCAAGAGCATCATGGAAGTCATGACCCTGGAGGCGGTCAAGGGTACGCTCCTGGTGCTCGAAGCCCAGGGCGAAGACGCGGACGAGGCGCTGGAAGCCCTGGCCCGCATCGTGCAGGAGAAGTTCAACGAAGATTAGCGGCCGGCGCCCTGTCCCGGCGCCGGCGGCCGTGATGAGGACGCCCCCGTGCAGGTCTTGAAAGGCATACCGGTGAGTCCCGGGGTCGCCCGGGCGCCCGCCTTCGTTCTCGACAGCGAAGAAATGGTTATTCCCCGCCGGGAGATCGCCCCGGAGGAAGCGGAAACCGAAACCCAGCGGTTTCACGCCGCCGTGGAGCGGTCCAGCCACGAACTCTCCCAACTGCGCGAGACGTTCGCGAAGTCCTTCGGCGAACAACTGGGGGACATCTTCGAAGTCCACCACGCCATTCTCAATAGCGCACAACTCAGAGACGAGGTGGTCCGGCTGATCCAGGACTCGCACTACAGCCCCGAGTACGCGATCAGCAACGTCTTGCGCACCTACGTCAGGAAGTTCCTGGCCATGAAGGACGAGTACCTCGCGGAGCGCGTCCAGGACATCTACGACATCGAACGGCGACTGCTCCGGAACCTGATCGGGGAGAAACGGGAGCAACTCGGCTCCCTGCAGTCTCCCCACACGGTGGTGGCCCACGACCTGACGCCCAGCCAGACCGCGGCGCTCGACCGCGAAAAGGTGCTCGCCTTCGCGACCGACGTCGGCGGCCGAACGAGTCACACGGCCATCGTGGCCCGCGCCATGAACATCCCCGCCGTGGTGGGACTCCAGAGGGTCACGGCCGAGACGACCGGCGGCGACGAACTGATCGTCGACGGAAACCGGGGCATGGTCATCATCAACCCGGACGCCGGAACGAAGGAGAAGTATCACCAGTACGCCCGCGAGGCCAAACAGTTCGAGTCGGACCTGACGCTCCTGCGCGAGCTGCCGCCTGTGACCAAGGACGGCCACGAGATCACCCTGCACGGCAACATCGAGTTCCCGCAGGAAGTAGCCGCCTGCCTCGAACGCGGAGCCACCGGTATCGGGCTCTACCGGACGGAATTCCTGTACCTGGACCGGGACGAAGATCCGACCGAGGAGGACCACTTCGAGGCCTACTCCTCGGCCATCGAGATGCTCGAAGGCCGCCCCATCACGATCCGGACGTGCGACCTCGGGGCCGACAAGTTTACCCACGTGTCCGAGGAGTACAACGAGCGAAATCCGTTCCTCGGGCTTCGGTCCATCCGCTTCAGCCTCCAGCACGTTGACCTGTTCAAGACGCAGTTGCGGGCCATCCTGCGGGCCAGCGCGCTGGGAACCGTAAAGATCCTGTTCCCCCTGGTGACCAACCTGCGCGAACTGCGCCACGCCAGGATGTTGCTGAACGACGTCCGGGAAGACCTCGAAGAGGAAGGCATCCCCTTCGATCGCAACATCCAGGTGGGCATCATGGTCGAGGTCCCGTCCGTGGCCGTCATGCCCCGCCAGTTCGCCAAGGAGTGCGACTTCTTCAGCATCGGCACCAACGACCTGGTGCAGTACACCCTGGCGGTGGACCGGCTCAACGAGCGAGTGGCCAGCATGTTCACGCCGGCCCACCCGGCGGTCATCCGCCTCATAGACCAGGTGGTCAAGGCGGCCAAAACCGAGCAGATCGAAGTCGGAGTCTGCGGCGAGATGGGCGCCGACACGGTCTTCACCGTGCTGCTGCTCGGCATAGGGGTGGACTTCATCAGCACGGCCGCGACCTCGATCCCCCGGGTGAAGAAAATGATCCGCTCGACCTCCATCCGGGACGCGCGCCGCGTGGCCGAAAAGATCCGCACGATGGAAAGCGACCAGGAAATCATGACGTACCTCACGGAAGGAACGCGACAGCTCCTTCCGGAGGCCTTCACGCCCGACGACGAGGAGGCCTTCTGACAGCCCGGCCCTCGACGGGCAGGGCATTCTCATGGCGTCGACACGGTTCGGGCCGCTGGAGATCGGCGGCCCGCGAGAGATGTTCAGAGAACGAATTCGCCTGAGGTATCGATTAGGAGGAAATGAGCGGTTCCTGTCGCATCACGACATGATGCGGCTCTGGGACCGGGCGCTGCGGCGAAGCGGACTTCCGCTGCGGATGACCGAGGGCTTCAACGTGAGGCCGAGGATGTCGTTTGCACTGGCCCGCGGCGTCGGCATCGCCTCGGAATCGGAGTGGCTCGAATTCGAGCTGGCCGACTGGGTCGATCCCGACACCGTATACGACCGACTGGCCGGTGCCCTTCCCTCCGGCATCGCGATCCGGGAACTCAAGGTCGTCCCGCCGGATTTCCGCGCCATCGTCACCGAGACGGTCTACCGCGTGGACCTGCCCGAGCCCCCTCCCCCGGACCTCGAGCGGCGCATCGAGGATTTCCTTGCCCGCGACGAGGCCGTGGTGGAGCGGGGAGGCGAGAAGCGCCCGCGCCGGGTGGACATCCGTCCGATGATTCGATCGGTAAGCTTCCGCGGCGAAGGACTCGAGATGGTCACGGCGTGCCGCGACTCCGGCGCCGCGAGGCCGCAAGAGGTGTTGGCCGAACTCGGCCTCACCCAGGACGTCATCGCCCGGAGTCTGGTGGTGCGCACCGAGTCGCGGCTTCGGGACGAAAGAAACTGAGCGGACTGAAGGGTCGGACCGCGCCGGCACCGGGAGCGCAGAATCTCTTCAACAGAGGGCGTCTGGTTCGCGGAGAGCACACGGCGCCGGCCTTTGGATCCGCCTCGGCAAAGGACACCGGAAAGGATTGTATTATATGAGCAGGGAAATGCTGATTAACGCCATCGACGCCGAGGAGTGCCGCATCGCCGTCGTCGAGGGCGGCGAGTTGCAGGAGCTCTACGTCGAGCGCGCATCGAGTGAGCGCCACGTCGGGAACATCTATAAGGGGCGTGTCACCAACGTCGAGCCGGGCATCCAGGCGGCCTTCATCGACTACGGCCAACCGAAGAACGGCTTTCTGCACGTCAGTGACGTGGTTCGAAGCTACGTGCCGGACGGCCTGAAAAAGCGAGGGGCCCAGAGACCCTCCATCCAGGACGTGTTCAAGCGAGGCCAGGAGGTCATCGTTCAGGTCACCAAGGAAGGCATCGGGACCAAGGGCCCCAGCCTGACCACCTACCTGAGCATCGCCGGAAGGTACCTGGTCCTGATGCCCGGGATGAACCGCATCGGTGTGAGCCGGAAAATCGAGGACGAGAAGGAGCGCCGCAAGCTCCGCGATCAACTCGAAGGCCTGGACCGGCCGAAAAACATGGGCGTCATCGTCCGTACGGCCGGCACGAACCAGTCCAAGACCGAACTGCAGCGGGACCTCCGCTACCTGAAGCGCGTCTGGGAAATGGTCTCGGAACGCATCAAGACCGCCGCGCCGCCGGCGGAAATCTATCGCGAGTCGGACCTCGTGGT
This sequence comes from uncultured Anaerolineales bacterium, assembly GCA_964525035.1. GTDB lineage: Bacteria > Planctomycetota > Phycisphaerae > FEN-1346 > JAACEH01 > CAZGEE01. Next base: position 7,176 of record CAZGEE010000012.1, on the reverse strand, counting down.
GCGCACCATCCGCGACATCTACAGCTCGGATATTCAGACGATCCACGTGGACGATCCGGACGTGGCCAAGCGCGTCCGGGACTTTCTCCGTGTCGCCATGCCGCGGTACGTCAAGCGGGTGCAGACCTACGAGGACAAGGTCCCCCTGTTCCACCTGTACGGCCTCGAAGCCGAGATCGAGAAGATCTATGCCCGCAACGTCCCCCTGCCCTGCGGCGGCTACCTCGTGATCGACCAGACCGAGGCCCTCGTGGCCGTGGACGTGAACTCGGGAAAGTACCGCTCCGAGCGGAACCCGGAGGAGGCGGCGTACAAGTTGAACGTCGAGTCCGCCCGCGAGATCGTGCGCCAGCTTCGCCTCCGCGACCTCGGCGGGGTGATCGTGATGGACTTCGTCGACATGCGAAGCGACAAGCACCGCCGGTCCGTCGAGGACGTGCTCCGGCAGGAGCTGAAGCGCGATCGAGCCCGCTCGAAGTTTCTCCGGACCAGTCGGTTCGGCCTGATCGAAATGACCCGTCAGCGGATGCGCCCGAGCATCAAGCGTTCCACGTTCATGGACTGCCCGCACTGCAAGGGGTCGGGGCTGATCAAGACGCCGGAGTCCATGAGCCTCGACGTCATGAGGCAGATCACCCTGGCCGTCGGCCAGGAGAACATCCGGAAGGTCGAGATCACGGTCAATCCCACGGTAGGCCATTACCTGCACAACCGAAAGCGCCACGCGATCGCCCGGCTCGAGCAGCGGACCGGTAAACAGATCATGGTGATCTCCGACCCGAACGTCGGCCAGGAAGCCGTGAACTTCCACTGCCAGGACAATCGGGGCATCCCGATCGCGTTCGACCCGCACGAGGTGTCCAAGCGCCGAAAGCAGGAGCTGCTCCAGAAGCAACGGGCGGATGAGAACAAGAAGGACGAGGCAGGAGACCGGAGCGGGGGTAAAAAGAAGCGTTCCGGCCGGGGACGGCGACGCTCCAAATCCAAGCAGAAAGCCGAGGACAAGAAAGATAAAGCAACCGGTGAGGAGAAATCCCCCGACAAGAAAGCGGAAAAGGAAACTTCGGAAGAGAAGGAAACCGAGCATAAGAAAAAGAAGAAGCCGCGATCGAGACGGCGTCGCCGACGCAAGAAACCCGGAAAGACGAGCGACGGCAACAGCGCAGAGGGTGAGTCGTCCGGCGAATCCCAGGGGGGCGAAACCGAGGGCTCCGGGAGCCGGGGGGAGTCCGGGGACACGTAGTTGCGAGGTCCGCCAACTCTCGGAATGCCCCGTAGAAAACCCGAGGAGGCGGCATGGGAGTTGCGAGGCGCCTCGGAAGACCTCGTGTCGAAAATGGTCAACCACGGAGAGTTTCCGCGAATGGACGACATACTGAACGGCTACGAACGGATTCACCGACAGATCACCGACCGGAGCCAGGGTCACGTCTTCCGTTTCTGGGACCAGCTCGACGACGAGCAGCGCAAGGGGCTGCTCGAAGAGTTGGACGCGCTGGACCTCGACGAGGTGGACCGGCTGGCGAAGGAGCACCTCGGGCAGGAGGAGGAAGCCTCCATGCCCTATCTCGAACCGGCGCCTTACATTCGCCTGCCCAGGACAGAGGCTGAGCTGGAGGAGCACCGCGAGGCCCAACGCGTAGGCGAGGCGGCGTTGCGGGAAGGACGGGTCGCGGCCGCGGTGGTCGCCGGCGGCCAGGGGACGCGGCTCGGCTACGACGGCCCAAAGGGGTGTTACCCCATCGGCCCGGTGAGCGGGAAATCGTTGTTCCAGCTTTTCGCGGAGAAGATCCTGGCCGCCCGGCGGCGCTATGAGGCGCCCGTCTCCTGGTACGTCATGACGAGCCGCGACAACGATGCCGTGACTCGGGAGTTCTTCGAGGCGAATCGTTTTTTCGGGCTTCCGCCGGAGGACGTGTTCTTTTTCCAGCAGGGCCAGATGCCTGCCCTGGACGCGAAGGGACGGCTCCTGATGTCGAGCCCCCACACGCTTGCCATGTCACCGGACGGCCACGGCGGCATCATCCGCGCCCTGAAGCGACGCGGCGCGCTGGACGACATGGCCCGGCGGGGCGTCAAATACATTTCGCATTTCCAGGTCGACAATGTGCTCGTGCCACCCGTGGACCCCCTGTTCGTGGGATTCCACATTGAGCGATCCAGCCAGATGTCCAGCCGCATGGTCAAGAAGCGATCACCCGAAGAGCGCGTGGGCCACTTCTGCCTGGTGGACGGCAAACTCCAGGTCGTCGAGTACAGCGACATGCCGGGCGAACTGGCCGAGAAGCGCAGGCCCAACGGCGAACTGGTGTTCGACGCAGGGAACATCGCGGTGCACGTCTACGACGTCGAGTTCGTCGACCAGTTGAACCAGCGCGGCTACGAACTGCCCTTTCACCGCGCGTGGAAGAAGGTGCCTTACGTCAACGAGCTGAGCCACCGCATTCGTCCGGGGCACCCGAACGCCAACAAGTTCGAGATGTTTGTCTTCGACGCCCTGCCCGCGGCCGAGCGGACCATCGTGCTGGAAGCGGCACGGGAGGAGATCTTCAGCCCGGTGAAGAACGCCCGCGGCGAGGATTCCGTCCCGAGCGCCCGTGACGACCTGATGCGGCAAGCCGCCCGGTGGGCCCGTGCCGCGGGCGTGGACATCGACGTCGACGAAACGGGCCGACCTCGGCACAAGCTGGAGGTCTCACCGCTCTTCGCCCTCGACCCGGCAATGTTCGCACAATCGGCGGCCGAGCGCGGCATAACCCGGATCGACCGCGACACATACCTCGCGTAGGCTGCCGCCGTGTCGCCTCCTTCGAAAAAGCGGGCCGGCACGCCTTGTGCCGACGCCTCGTCGAGCCCCGACTCTCCTTCCCCTGCCTACCCGGCAATCGCCAGGACCGCCACGCACCCGGCCGCCATTGCCGTCCACCGTGCTACGTCCCCCGCCCCTCCTTTTTCGAATCCTACTCGATCAGACAGGCGTCGCCGTAGGAGTAGAAGCGATATTGGCGGGCAACGGCCTCCTCGTAGGCCCGCAGCAGGAACTCCCGACCGGCGAACGCGCTGACGAGCATCAGCAGCGTGCTCCGCGGCAGGTGGAAGTTCGTCACGAGGCCGTCCACCACGTGGAACTCGAACGCCGGATAGATGAACAGATCCGTTTCGCCCTCGGTCGGCACCAGTCCGCCGCGGCGAACGAGACTTTCGAGCACCCGGACCACCGTGGTTCCCACGGCGATCACCCGCCGGCCCTCGTTCCGCGCGCTGCGGATCGCCTCGGCCGCGGCCGGGGGGACGCGGAACCGTTCCGCGTGCATCCGGTGGCGCTCCACCTGCTCGGTCGCCACCGGCTTAAAGGTTCCCAGCCCCACGTGCAAGGTCAGCGTCGTTCGCTCGACCCCGCGAGCCTCGAGCGCCCGGAAAACCTCCGGCGTGAAGTGGAGCCCCGCCGTCGGCGCGGCCACGGCCCCCGGCTCCCTGGCGAAGACCGTCTGGTAGCGCCGGCGGTCGAGCGCTTCGAGGTCGGCATCGGGGTCCTTCCGCCTGATGTAAGGCGGCAACGGGGACCGGCCGGCCCGTTCGAGCAGGTCCATCGCCGGCACGACCGGTTCCGGTGCGACGGCCCAAGCCCCCTCGCCCAGGGACTCGCAAAGGCGCAAGGCCTGCCCCTCGGCTCCCTCCACGTCCAGCACCTCGCCCTCGCGGATGCGGCCCCGACCGCGAAGCATCACCGTCCATCGGCCGCCATCGGCCTCTTTCAGAAACAGCCCTTCGATGCGCGAGCCGCTCTTCCGCCGAAGACAAAGTCGCGCCGGGATCACGCGCGTGTCGTTGAGCACCAACAGGTCGCCGGCGCGCAGCAGGTCGGGCAGTTCCCCGAACCGATGATGGGCGACACAGCCCGTCGTCCGCCGCAGGACAAGCAGTCGGCTCTCGTCGCGTCGGTCCGCCGGACGCTGGGCGATCAACTCCGGCGGAAGGGTATAATCGAACAACGCGGTGTCCATGGCCGTCAATTATAACGAAGCCGCCGAGAGGAGAAAGCCGATCATTGCCTCCTCGGGCCGCGCCGAGCCACAAGCTTGCCGTCAGAGGTTCAAGTGCGACCCAGGGCGTGGTCGATAAGGACCTTGACAGTGTGACGACCGATATACGGCTGCGCAGAATAAGGCCGGGTGGCATGGCCATGTGCGAGACGAACTCAAGCCCCCTCCCCAGCATGGCGGAAATCGCCGGACTGACCCGCGACGAGCTCATCGAACGTCTGCTGCGCTTCAAGGCAGAGTTCCCCCTGGATTTCACGGACAGTTTCCTTTCGCGGAAATCGACCGACCAGCTCCGCCACATCCTGATTGCCGCCTGCAAACAGGCGCGAAAAAAGAAATGAGCCGCCGGCTCAGGGCAGGCAACAGCCTGCAAGCTCGGCAACCCGCGCGGTGAGGGGTACCGGCAAGGGGGCAATCCGTATCACCAAAGACTGAGAATTCACCTCAAGCAGGTAGGGGGCGACAGGCGCTGGTGTGGCGAGGCGAGATGCACAGCTAACTCGGCCACGGGAATGATCGCGAAGGGGAGGATGGCATAGAATATCTATCCTCTGCCGCGCTCCCGGCGGATGCCGGCAAAGAGCAGCCGACCGATGATCACCACATCCGCGCACGGGACAATGTTCATCTTGACGAGACCAGGTCGGCGCCTACAGGGAAGAAGATGACCTGCAAGACGATAGCCCCGCCGAGCGCGAGCCAAGCCGCAAGGTGATTCCATCCTGGGCGACTGTCGTCGGATCGGCCGTGACGGCACGCGCCGCTGCGCCTGTTTTTGCAACCAGCGGCACGACGTGATGCAACGCCGCTCCGATTTGTGACCTCCGTCACAAAAATGCCCTTGCATCGGTCCGGGAATCGGGTACCCTGTAGCCTTCGGACTTCGACTCGGGGGCAGACAAGCCCCCTCAAACCATGACATTCAGTTTAGGAGCCAACCGATGACGATCCGGCTTGCGGAACGCATGAGTCGCCTGGGCACCGAGACCGCGTTCGCCGTTTCACAGGAAGCCAGTCAGTGGGCGGCCAAGGGCAACAAGGTTTACCCCTTTCACCTCGGCGACATGAACATCCAGACGCCGCAGGTGGTCATGGACGGCGCCATCCGGGCGATGAAAGAGGGCAAGACGGGCTATTGCCCCAACGCGGGGGTGCCCGGTCTCCGGGAAGCCCTGGCCGAGGAAATCGGGCGATCGCACGATTTGGACCTCTCGGCCGAGAACGTCGCCATTCAGCCGGGCGGCAAGCCGTGCATCGCCAAGTTCATCCTCGGGACCATGAATCCCGGCGACAAGGTCCTGTATCCGAACCCGGGCTTCCCGATTTTCGAATCGCAGATCGAGTTCCACGGCGGCGAGGCCGTGCCGTACGGATTCGTCGAGGGGAAGGACGGTTTCGAGCTCGACATGGACGCCATCCGCAAGGGCTTTGCGGACGGGGCGAAGCTGCTGATTTACAACAACTACCAGAACCCGACCGGCGCGAGCTCCTCGCGGGAGGAGATGGAGGAGCTGGCGCGGCTGTGCGTTGAGAATGACGTCCTCGTTCTCAGCGACGAGGCCTACTTCGACATGCGGTACGACGTCGAGCCCATGAGCATCGCCAGTTTCCCCGGCATGGCCGAGCGCACGCTCATCCTCTACACGTTCAGCAAGAAGTTTGCGATGACCGGTTGGCGCGTCGGGGCCATGATCGGGCCGGCCGACTTCATCAGCCTGGTCTCGCAGATGAACGTCAACGACGAATCCTGCACGAACCACTTCGTCCAGTACGGGGCCGTGGCGGGCCTGAAGGCCGGGGACGAGGAGCCGAACAAGATTTTGGCCATCCTCAAGGAGCGCCGCGACGTGCTGGTCGACGCGCTGAACGCCATCGACGGCATCAAGTGCTTCCGGCCGTCCACGACCTTCTACGTCTTCCCGAACGTGACGGGAGCCGTGGAGAAGAAGGGATTCAAGGACATCGAGGAATTCCGCCGGGCGTGCCTCCACGAGACGGGGTGCAGCTTCTGCGCCCGGACGCACTTCGGCCGCCCGCTTCCGGGCGAGACGCAGCAATACATCCGGCTCGCCTACTCGGGCATCGACGTGGACCAGATCAAGGAGGCGATGGACCGGCTCGGGAAGTTCCTCTCCTGAGCCTCCAGCTCATGGAGCCGCTTTTCAGGCCCCGGCGCGCCGCGCCGGGGCCTTTCTGCTTTTCCGTTCCTGGCGCCCGCACGGGGTGACCCCGTAGAGCCCGGTGGAAGAACGGACACATCCGCGCATACAACTGGGGCACAGGACCGCGGAGGAAGCCCTGTGCCCCGGGGCAATCCCCGACGGGCGGGGAAGGATGAGCACACTCAGTCGGTCACTCCGACTCGGACACCGCAGGTTCCTTTGCCGGCTGACCGCACAGGCGCCTCCGCACGATGGCGCGCTGCTCGAGGTCCAGTTGCCTCCAGGCCATGACCGTGTTCCGCCCCGAGGCCTTGGCCTGGAGTAATGCCTGGTCGGCCAGGCAGACCAGCACCTCGGGACTCGTGATCTCGGCGTCGGCCGGGTAGCCCGCCACACCGAGGCTGACGGTAAGCCGCACGCTATGACCGCCGCTGGAGAACTCGTGTTCCGCGACGGCCTGGTGAAAGCGTTCGGCGAACACCCGGGCCATCGTCTGGTCGCCGCGCGGCAGGACCATGGCGAACTCCTCGCCACCGTACCGGGCCACGAGGTCGCTTTCCCGCGCCGACTTCCGTGCCAGCACCGCCACTTCCTTCAGCACGAAGTCGCCGAAGGGATGGCCGTACTTATCGTTGATCTGCTTGAAGTGATCCAGGTCCGCCATCACGAACGAGATCGGGTGGCCGTACCGCCGCGCGATCTTGAACTCCGTTCTCAGCCACTCCATCAGGTAGCGGTAATTGTACAGGGACGTCAGCCCGTCGGTGATACTCCGCTGCTTCAACTGCCGGTTGTCGTTGCGCAGCCGGCGCAACAGCCGCGACTCGCGCGACAGGGCCCGCTCGAGCTGGTCCTTGCTCTGGAGGAAATCCTGGTGCAGCCCGCGGATCGACAGCAGTTTCCGGATGCGCGCCTGGAGTTCGACCGCGGCCACGTCCGAGGCAAGGCAATCGTCTGCCCCGGCGTCCAGC
>CAZGEE010000011.1:0-13836 GCA_964525035.1 uncultured Anaerolineales bacterium | reverse complement strand
GTTCTCCGCGTTGGCGGGAGCGCAGGAGGCGATGGTCAGGTCCCGGCCTTTCAGCCATGGGCCGAACATGTGCTTGACGCTCCCGGCCACGTGCTCCCACAGGCGCAGCCGCGGGCAGGCCTCGGCGATGGCGTCGTTCAGGCAGACGTCGTTCCAGCTTGCCACGGCGATCTCGCAATCGCCCAGGACCTCGATGATCTCTTTTTCCGTCAGTTTCTCCGTGCTGTCGGTCCACCGGACGTCGCCGAGGCCGTCCAGGCGCTGCAGGTCCGACTCAGTGAAAAGACGCTCTCGGAGCGGTCGCTCAATGGTCACGCCGATTCGCGGTTTGCTCATGGGGTGTCCTCGGACTCGGGTCTCTCCGGCGTCACGGAAACTCACACCATAGAGGGGAGCGTGGGAAGGTGCAATGGGGCGGATGCGAGTTTTCCCGCTGTCCGTCGCGCACCGCGGCTGGGTAGTCCCCCGGCGTTACTCATACCGCAGCGGGCGGGTTACGCGATGTCTCTGTGATATTCCTGGAGGCTCCTGGCCGGCGGTTCGCCCTTGCGGAGCGCCTCGATCCCCTTGGCGGCCGCCCGGGCCGCGGCAAGGGTCGTGATATGCGGCACCGCGTGGGCGATGGCCGTCTTGCGGATGTACGAGTCGTCGTGGGCTCCCATGCGGCCGATCGGCGTGTTGATGACGAGGTGAATCTCGTGATTCTTGATGCCGTCGGCGATGTTCGGGCGGCCCTCGTGCATCTTCATGATGAGCTCCGACGCGATGTCGTGTTCGGCCAGGAAGGCGTGAGTTCCCCGGGTCGCCTTGATCCGGAAGCCGAGCCGGTGAAACTCCTCGGCCACCTCCAGGAGGTCGCTGCGATCTTTCTCGGCGACGGAGAGCAGAACCGTGCCCTCGGTGGGGAGCACCTGCTTGGCGCCGAGCTGGGCCTTGTAGAACGCCAGGCCGAACGAGTCGGCCAGCCCGAGCACCTCGCCTGTCGAGCGCATCTCGGGGCCCAGGACGGGGTCCACCTCGGGGAACATGGGGAAGGGAAAGACGGCTTCCTTGACACCGAAGTGGGGAATCTCGCGGTGCACCAGGCCGGTCTCCGCCAGGCGCTTCCCAAGCATGAGCTGCGTGGCGATCCGAGCCATCGAGACGTTACAGACCTTTGAGACCAGCGGCACGGTGCGCGAGGCGCGCGGGTTGGCCTCCAGCACGTACACGGTATCCCCGGCGATGGCGTACTGCATGTTCATCAGGCCGACCACCTGGAGCTCGCGCGCGATGGTCCGGGTGTACTCGCGGATCGTGTCCAGGTGCTTCTTCGGGATGCTCACCGGCGGGATGACGCAGGCCGAGTCGCCGGAGTGAACGCCGGCGAGCTCGATGTGCTCCATCACCGCGGGGACGAACGAGTCGGTGCCGTCGGCGATGGCGTCGGCCTCGGCCTCGATGGCGCTTTCGAGGAACTTGTCGATCAGGATCGGTCGCTCCGGCGTGACGACCACCGCGGCCTCGACGTACTCGCGGAGGCTCTGCTCGTCGTGGACGATCTCCATGCCGCGCCCGCCGAGGACGTAGGAAGGCCGCACCATCAGCGGGTACCCGATCTCCCGGGCGATCTTGAGGGCCTCGTCGTAAGAGCTGGCCATGCCCGAGGCGGGCATCGGGATACCGAGTTTCTCCATGCGTCGGCGGAACTGGTCGCGGTCCTCGGCCAGGTCGATGGCCTCCGGCGAGGTGCCGAGGATCTTGACCCCGGCGGCCTCGAGCTCCCGGGCGATGTTGAGCGGCGTCTGCCCCCCGAATTGCACGATGACGCCCTCGGGCTTTTCCTTCTCGTAAATACTCAACACGTCCTCGACCGTCAGCGGCTCGAAGTAGAGCTTGTCGGAGGTGTCGTAGTCGGTGGAGACCGTTTCGGGGTTGCAGTTGACCATGATGGTCTCGTAGCCCATCTCGCGGAGGGCGAAGGCCGTGTGCACGCAGCAGTAGTCGAACTCGATGCCCTGGCCGATGCGGTTGGGCCCGCCGCCGAGAACCATCACCTTGGGCCGGTCGGTGACCGGGACGGCGTCCGGGGCGTTATAGGTAGAGTAATAATAGGCGGCGTTCTCGACTCCGCTCACGGGCACGGCGTTCCAGCCCTGGCGGACGCCCAGCCGGGTGCGCTGCTCGCGGATGGCCGATTCCGTGCTGCCGAGGATCTCGGCCAGGTAGCGGTCGCTGAACCCATCCTTCTTGGCGCGGGTCAGCAACTCGTCCGGCAGCCGTTTGGCCTTATAGGTCAGAATCTCCTCTTCCAGTTCAACCAGTTCCTTCATCTGCTCGATGAACCACGGCTTGATGTGCGTCTTGTGGTAGAGGTCATCGACGGCGGCGCCTTTGCGAAGCGCCTCGTACATGATGAACTGGCGCTCGCTGGACGGCTCGGCCAGCAGGGTCATCAGGTCCTCCAGCGAGCGCTGGTGAAAGTCGGCCACGAAACCGAGGCCGTACCGGTCGCGTTCGAGCGAGCGGATGGACTTCTGCAGGGCCTCTTTGTAGGTCTTGCCGATGCTCATGACCTCGCCGACGGCGCGCATCTGGGTGCCCAGCTTGTCGCGGGCGTTGTGGAACTTCTCGAAGGCCCACCGGGCGAACTTCACGACCACGTAGTCGCCTGACGGGGTGTACTTCTCGAGCGTGCCGTCGCGCCAGTAGGGAATCTCGTCCATCGTGAGCCCGCCGGCCAGCTTCGAGGAGACCAGCGCAATGGGGAACCCCGTGGCCTTCGACGCCAGGGCGCTGGAGCGCGACGTCCGGGGGTTGATCTCGATGACCACCACGCGGCCGGTCTCCGGGTCGTGGGCGAACTGGATGTTCGTCCCGCCGATGACCTGGATGGCCTCGACGATCCGGTAGGACAGCTCCTGGAGTCTCTGCTGGAGCTCCTCCGAGATGGTCAGCATCGGCGCGGTGCAGAACGAGTCGCCGGTGTGGATGCCCATGGCATCGACGTTCTCGATGAAGCAGACGGTGATCATCCGGTTCTTGGCGTCGCGGACCACCTCGAGCTCGAGCTCTTCCCAGCCCAGGACGGATTCCTCGATCAAAACCTGGTGGACCATGCTGGCGTCGAGGCCCCGTGCGACGATCTCCCGGAGTTCCTCGACGTTGTAGACGTGGCCGCCTCCGGTGCCGCCCAGCGTGTAGGCGGGCCGCACCACGAGGGGATATCCCAGCTCCTCGGTGATCTTCTCGGCTTCCTCGACGCTGTAGGCGAGTTGGCTCTGCGGCGTCTCGATGCCGAGATCGGCCATGGTCTGCTTGAAAGCCTTGCGGTCCTCGCCTCGCTCGATGGCGTCAATGGCGACGCCGATGACCTCGACGCCGAATTCCTCGAGCACGCCATTGCGGTACAGTGCCGAGGCAATGTTCAGCCCCGTCTGCCCCCCGAGGTTCGGCAGCAGCGCATCGGGCCGTTCCTTCTCCACCACGCGGGCGACGGCCTCGGGCGTCAGAGGCTCGATGTAGGTCACGTCGGCCATTTCCGGGTCGGTCATGATCGTGGCCGGGTTCGAGTTCACGAGCACGATTTCGTAGCCGAGTTCGCGGAGGGCCTTGCAGGCCTGGGTCCCCGAGTAGTCGAACTCGCACGCCTGGCCGATGACGATCGGCCCCGACCCGACGATCATGACCTTGTGGATGTCTTCGCGTTTCGGCATGGTCGGCTCCGTTTCGGTTTCCTCGGATGGACCTTATCCCGGTTGGTCGATGCGGCTGCGCCCCCCCCCCCGCAAGCCGCGGCCGGGGCTCGGCAAATTCCCGATCAGATGTACTCCACCGTGGCCGGCGGCTTGGGCGTCAGGTCGTAAAGGCACCGATTGACGTCCTCGATCTCGCCGGTGATCCGCTCGCAGATGCGCTCCAGTTTCTCCCACGGCAGGCGCGTGGCCGTCGCCGTCCGGGCGTCGACGCTCTCGATGCAGCGGACCACGATGATCCGGCCGAACTCCCGCTTGCCGTTCCGAAGGCCGGTCGCCCGGTCATTGAGCAGTACCGCCAGGTACTGGAATGCCCCACTGTCGGCCAGTTCCTCCTCGACGATCGCCGTGGCGGCACGCACGGTGGCCAGACGATCTTCGGTTACCTCGCCGACGATCCGCGCGGCCAGCGCGGGGCCGGGGAAAGGAATCCGCTGCGTTATCTCGTCCGGCATGCCGAGCACCTTGGCGACCTCGCGCACGCCGTCCTTGCGGAGGGTCTTCAACGGTTCGAGCACCTGGTATCCGTAGGCGTCCTGCGGATCGATGCCAAGCTGCGAGAGGATGTTGTGCTGGCGTTTGATCCCGGCCACCGTCTCCTCGATGTCCGTCAGAATGGTTCCGTGGAGGAGGAACTTCGCGCCCGTCTCCCGCACCAGCCGGGCGAACACCTTCTTGTAGAAGGTGTCGGTGACCGCCTGGCGCTTCTCCTCCGGATCGGTCAACCCCTTGAGGGCGTCCAGGAACTCCTGCCTTGCGTCCACCAGCTCCACGGGGATGCCCATGTCCTCGAATGTCTTCACGACGCGCTCGGGTTCTCCCTCGCGCATCAGCGCGCTGTCGACGAAGTAGCTGGTCAGCTTCTCGCCGAGGGCGCGGTGCGCGAGGGCCGTAACCACGGAGCTGTCCACGCCGCCGCTGAGGGCGTTGATGGCTCGCCCCGGGCCGACGGTGTCCTGCAGTTCCGCTGTCTGGTCCTCGACGAACTTGCGAAAGTCCATGCTGTCCTCCGTCTGGTGTCCGCAGTGGCAGATTCGAACGGTACCATTTCGGGAGCCGGGCGGCGCAACCTCGCTCAACCGACCGATGCACGACACGGTGAAAACAGGCTCCATCGGGGTACCGGCATGACGCGCCAAGTCCGCAGGCTCGCCGAATTTTCGGAGAATGTAGCGGCCGACGCGTAAGGTGGCAAGGTATTTTCCTCCAGCGTTTGCAAAACGAGTCACGTCCTGGCCGTATTCGCACCGGCCGCGACAGGGAATGGGCAGAAAGCCGCGACCTCGCTGTTGCAAAGGCGGCAGGCGGTTTCGCGTAAACGGAAGCGCACAGAACGGGTGGCCTGTTCAGTCTGGTGGCCCCCCGGGGGGCGAACCTGTCACGAGGGGAAGTCCACCTTCCCACAAGCTTCCGCAGATGTTCGTCGGAGGCCGATGTTTCGGCCGAAAACTCTTTACGTGGTCCGGATTCATCGCTAGACTGTGGACCGTTGGACTGAAGTTGACCAGCCTTCTGCTTACCTCCCGGGAACAAGAGGCGGGGAAGTATTGCTTCCCCAATGGTTGGAGGGTTTCCGTATGAACCTTCAGACGCCCAGTGGCCACGATGCCACGCAGACGCGGAATCGTTCCCGGAACGTGGCCCCGTATTCGGGCCTGTGCACGCGGTGCCTCGACAGTTGTCCGGGCAACTGCGAGGTGTTCAAGTCGTCGATGCGGGGACGCGAGATTATCTACCCGAGCCCGTTCGGCGGGTTGACGGCCGGGGGCGACAAGGAATACCCGGTCGACTACTCGCACCTGAACATCATGGGCTACGCGATGGGCGCCGAGGCCATCGACGAAGCGAATCCCGACAAGGCCATCTTCCCCGAGGTCAACACCAGCGCGGTCTACGGCCACGTGCATCCCGTGCGGATGAAGATGCCCATTTTCACCGGGGCTCTCGGCAGCACGGAGATCGCCGAGAAGCACTGGGCCGGCTTCGCCGTCGGCGCGGCCATCAGCGGAATCAGTCTCGTCATCGGGGAGAACGTCTGCGGCGTGGACCCGAAACTGGAGCGGGACGAGCACGGCCTGGTGGTGAAGTCGCCTGAGATGGCGCGCCGGATCAAGCTCTACAAGGAGTACAAGGAAGAGTACGGTGACGTGATCGTCCAGCTTAACGTGGAGGACACGCGTCTGGGTGTCGCGGAATACGCGGTCAAGGAACTCGGTGTCGAGACGATTGAGTTGAAGTGGGGGCAGGGGGCCAAGAGCATCGGCGGCGAGATCAAGGTCCGCAGCCTCGACCGGGCCCTGGAGCTCCGGCGCCGCGGCTACATCGTGATGCCCAACCCGGAGGACCCCGGCGTCCAGGCCGCGTTCAAGTCGGGCGCCGTCCGCGAGTTCGAACGCCACTCGCGCCTGGGATTCATCGACGAGGACGATTTCCGACGCACGGTCGAGCACCTTCGGCGCAACCTGGGCGTCAAGCGCGTGACCCTCAAGACCGGCGCCTACGGTCCGCGAGAACTGGCCATGGCGATCAAGTGGTGCTCGCGGGCCCGCGTCGACCTGCTGACGATCGACGGGTCCGGCGGGGGCACCGGCATGAGCCCCTGGCGGATGATGGAGGAATGGGGCATCCCGACGTTCTACCTCCAGTCGCTGGCCTACAAGTTCGCCCGCAAGCTTGCCGTCCGCGGCGAGTGGACGCCCGACCTGGCCATGGCCGGCGGGTTCTCCACCGAGGACCACATATTCAAGGTTCTCGCGATGGGGTCGCCGTACTTCAAGGCCGTCTGCATGGGGCGGGCACTGATGATCCCGGGCTTCGTCGGCGACAACATCGAGAGCGTCCTGAAGAACGCCGAGGAGCGGAACTGGAAGGAGCTGCCCCCGAGCGTCTCGCAGTACGGCGAGTCGCCGGAGCATATCTTTGCCAACTACCAGGAGCTGGCCGACCATTACGGCCAGGACGCGGTGCGGAAGATGCCGCTTGGCGCGATCGCCATGTACACCTACGTGGACAAGTTGCGTACCGGTCTGGCGCAACTGATGGCCGGCGCGCGGAGTTTCCGACTCGACACCATGAAACGGAGCGATCTCATCGCTCTTACGGAAGAGGCGGCCAAGGTCTCCGGCCTGACGTACGTCATGGACGCCCAGGCCGAGGCGGCCGAGGAAATCCTGGAGAACTGAGCACAGCGACATCTCAAGATGCAATATCGAGGGAGCCTCTCCCCGCGGGGAGGGGCTCCCTGCGTTTACGCTCCTGATGGCCTTGCATTCTGCCGTGTGCCTCCTATAATCCGGCTCTTTCCTCCTTTTGGGGTTGGTTCTCATTTCAGGAAGGAGCCCGGGAACATGGTTAGTGCATTTGTCGAGAAGGTGATGGAGGCGGTGACCGCGCGGAATCCGGGAGAACCGGAATTCCATCAGGCGGTCCAGGAGGTTTTCGAGTCGATCGAGCCCGCGGTGGAGCGGGCACCCGAGCTGGAGCAGGCAGGAATCGTGGCGCGGCTGGTCGAGCCGGATCGGCAGATCATGTTTCGCGTCCCCTGGGTCGACGACGAGGGACGCGTGCAGGTGAACCGGGGTTTTCGGGTCCAGTTCAATAACGCGATCGGCCCGTACAAGGGCGGGCTGCGGTTTCACCCGTCGGTCTACCTGGGCATCGTGAAATTCCTGGGATTCGAGCAGGTCTTCAAGAACGCGCTCACCACCACGCCCATCGGAGGGGCCAAGGGCGGCAGCGACTTCGATCCCAAGGGCAAGAGCGATGCCGAGGTCATGCGGTTCTGCCAGAGCTTCATGACCGAGCTCTACCGCTACGTGGGCCCGGACATTGACGTCCCCGCCGGCGACATCGGCGTGGGAGCACGCGAGGTGGGTTTCCTCTTCGGCATGTACAAGAAGCTCGCCAACACCTACGTGGGCGTACTCACGGGCAAGGGACTGGACTACGGCGGGTCGCTGGTTCGCAAGGAGGCCACCGGGTACGGGCTCGTCTACTTCGTCACCTCCATGCTGGCCGAGCGGAACCGCGACTGGAAAGGCATGAAGGTCGTGGTCTCCGGTTCGGGCAACGTGGCCACCTACGCCGCCGAGAAAGCGCAGGAACTCGGTGGCACGGTCGTCGCCATGTCCGACAGCAGCGGATACGTGATGGACCCGCAGGGGCTGAACCTGGACACGGTGAAGCGGATCAAGGAAGTGGAGCGCGGGCGCATCCGGGAATACGTCGACGAGCATTCCTCCGCCGAGTACCACGAGGGCTGGGAGGGCATCTGGAGCGTGCCGTGCGACGTCGCCCTGCCATCGGCGACTCAGAACGAGATCGACGGGGACGGAGCGCGGAAGCTGGTGGAGAATGGCTGTGTCGCTGTGGGCGAGGGGGCCAACATGCCCTCGACGCCGGAGGCGATCCACGTCTTTCAGGAAAGCCACGTCGCGTTCGGCCCGGCCAAGGCCGCCAACGCGGGCGGCGTGGCCGTCAGCGCGCTGGAGATGGCCCAGAACTCGATGCGCCTGAGCTGGAGTTTCTACGACGTCGATCGACGGCTCCAGGGCATCATGAAATCGATCTTCAAGTCCTGCAGTGAGGCGGCCAAAGAGTACGGATCGCCGGGTGACCTGGTCCGCGGGGCCAACATCGCCGGCTTCCTGAAGGTGGCCCGCGCCATGGTCGCCCAGGGAGTCGTCTGACCGGCGTGCCCGGCCGGCGAACAGGGGACGGACGGGGCCTGTCGATGTGTCGCTTCTTGCGGCCACCGGTCGGTCCGCGCGTGGTTCATCCTGCAGGGAGCCTCCGCGTTTGAGGTGAGGACGTGCGCCCGTGAACCTCGGGACTTCGCAACAGCCTTCCCAGGGTGAAGCGGCGCCCCGGCGGCGCCTCTGGCCTCCGTTACTTGTTGCGGTGGCGGTCGTGTTTCTGCTCCATTTCGGTCTGGGCTTTCAGTTCCATGGCCCGTGGTACGAGCCGGACGGAAGCAACTATGCCCTTCGCGGCTATCACCTGGCCCGGGGGGACGGGCTGAGCTGGCGCTCGCACTGGCGGGCGCCCGGCAAGGAGGGCTATCCGGCGCTGCTGGCCGGGGCGTGGCTTCTGGCCGGCGAGGACACGGACCTTTTCTTGCGGCTGGCCCTCGTCCAGAACGCTGCGTTAAGTGCCCTATTGGTGGCCGTGGGGTACGCCGTCCTTCGACGGTGGTTTCCTGCGTGGCCCTCGCTCACGGGGGCGGCGGCCATGGCCCTTTACGCCCCGGTGTTCCTCTACGGGTTCGCCCTGATGAGCGAGAACCTCTTCTTCCCGGCGTTCCTGTGCGCCGTCTGGGCCGTGCAGCGCGCGGTCGACTCCGGCCGGCTCCGCTGGTGGGCGCTGGCCGGGCTGGCCGTCGCCGTCAGTTTCTCGGCCCGGATCACCGGGGCGGCGTTTGTTGCCGCCCTGGCCATCGTGGCTCTCGTCGAGGTGATTCGGCACCGGCGGTCCCTCTCCTTCGGAAAGCTTGCGGCTCCGCTGGTCGCCGTGGCGGTGGTGGTGGCCGTGCTGATCCCGCTCCACCACCTGACACGCCCCGAGCCCGAGCAGCTTGTCGAGATCGGCGCTCCGGCGGACGAAGCCGGACCGGCGACCGAAGTTGCAGGGGAAGCCGGCCCGCCCGGCTATCGCCTGCTCCTTTCCCAGGCGCTGCGCTTCTGGACCACAGCCGAAGGGCTGAAGTCGCTCGGCTTCCGCATCCTCTGGGAGGGATACTATATCCTGATGGCGGGCTTCTTCCTGTTACCGGTGGCTTTCGTTTGGCTGGTGGTCGGACGCATCCGCTGCCGGACCGACGGGGGACCGACGCATCTGGACCCTGTCACCTTGTTCATCGTGCTCAGCCTCGTGTTCACCCTGGCGGGGGTGATCTACCAGATCGGGGCAAGCACGAGGATTACGCTGGAGTCGATGTACGGGCGTTACATCGACGTGGTGGTCATGGTGCTGGTCGGGTTCGGCGTGGCCTGGATCGGCGCAGGCACGCTGGAGGCCGTCGCGGAGCCCGGGAAAGACCGTGGCCGTAGGAGTCGCGGGCGTCGTGCGGGCGCCGCGTCTACCTTGGGCCGCCTTGCCCCTCGCGGAGCCTGGGTATTCGGCCTGGCGGTCGTCGCGACGCTGCCGGTCGCGCTGGCGGTACCGAAGTTCAGCGTGATCTTCACCGGGAACCTCGGCGTCTACTACGCCGCGGCAATCGGCTCTAAGCTGGCCGGTTGGCTGGATTTTCAACAGGGTTCCGGGGCCGGACTGATCCTGCTGGTGGTCTTCGTGGTCCTTGTCGGCCTGTACGTGCTCGCCGTGCGCAATCCCCGGGCTGTGGCCCCGGTGCTGCTGGGGGTCCTTGTTATTAACACCGGATTGGCCTACGGACACCTGCTCGGCTTCCGCCGCGCGTTGAGGCCCTACCGGGAATTCGCCCGAAGCGCGGTCCCGGTGCTCCGGGACCACTTCGCCGCGCACCCAGAACTGCCCCGCGCCGTGCTCGTTGGCGACCCGCCACGCCCGGAGGAAACCCGGATCGACCGTCCCACCCTGGCACGCACACTCGGCCGATGCAGCCTGGAGCTCTACAACCGCGACGTGCAGTTCCAGGCCTTCACGGGCGTCCGCCAGGTCCCTAGGGGCACCGTCATGTACAGCCTGCGCAACGAGCCCGGCCGCGTGATCCACCGGCAGGGCCCCCTGCGCCTGTATGCGTTAGGCCTGCCGCCCGCACCGGGGTAGCGGCGTCATCACCTTGCACCGGAGTCGGTCTGAGGCACCGGTTCGGACTTTGTGACCGGATGGGCCGGTGCTGAGACCTGCCGCGGACAGACGGCCGGTTCCCAGCGCAACCGCGTACCACCTCCTTGCCGTGAGCCGGTGGCCGCTGTCGAGGCAGCCGCGTCTTGGACGCTCGCGGGCTACGCCTCTTCCTGCACCATCTCGCGCAGCTTGCGGATGCCCTGCGGAATGGCCACCTCCACCGGCGGCATGTAGTCGTGGTACACGCCTTCCCATTCCACGTTGAGGTAGCCCGACCACCCGGCGTCGCGCAGGAAGTGCACCGTCTTGCGGATCGGCGTCTCGCCGGCGCCGATCAGGCACTGGTAGGCGGTGCCGTCCGGCAGGGGGAACGAGTCCTTGACGTGGAGGTACGCGATCTGCACCGGCGGCACCTGGCGGAGCGTGACTTCGGGGGCCTCGCCGGCCCGCTGGGGACCGTGCAGGTCGAGCAGCGCCTTGCAGTTCGGGTGGCTTGTGGCCCCGAGCACCCGGCCGACGATCTCGCCCGTGTTCCATACGTCGTGCATTTCCAGGCAGACGTTCACCTCGGGGTTGACGTCGGCCGCCGCGTCCATGATCCGGGCCACGCGGGGCAGCGCATCGTCGTGGGTCTCGCCCTCGGTCAGGGCTCCGCCGAACACACGAATGTTCGGCGCGCCGAGGTCGCTCGCCAGGTCGACCCACCGCTTGAGTTCCTCGATGTTCTCCTGCTCGTTCCGGGTGTCGGGTTTGTCCGGGCCGCCGCTGTCGCGGTTGGCCGTGAAGACGTACGTGCTGACCGACGCCGCCTGCATCCCGGCGTCCTCCAGGATCCCCCGGACCTCCTTGCGTCGGTCGGAGCTGTCCTCCCAGTGCACGTGTGCGCCGGGGCGACCGCGCAGCTCGATCGCGTCGTAGCCCTCGGCCGAGAGCAACTTCACGAAGTCCTCCAGGGGCTTCTTCGGGTCGCCCAGGCTCGAGAAAGAAAACTTCATCGGCATCATCTGGCTCCTTTCCGTGCTTCGAGATTGCCGGCAGGCGCTCAGCCCGCCGTAAGCATGTTCTCCAGGTCCGCCACGCGCCGTAACACGCGCCCCCCGCGCTTCAGTTCCGCAGGCTGGTCACCGGCGACGGGATCCGTCCGCCCCGGGCCACCAGCCGCTCGCCCCCGGCTCCGCCGATGGCCATTACCGGCGCGGTGCCCAGCAGCCCCCCGAAGTCCACCTCGTCGCCCGCCTTCGCGCCGGGCACGGGGATAATCCGCGCGCCGGTCGTCTTGTTGTTGACCACGCCGATGCACAACTCGTCGGCCAGAAGGGCCGAGAGCACCTCCGGCGTGGTGTCGCCGGGCACGGCCACCATGTCCAGCCCCACCGAGCAGACCGCCGTGCAGGCCATCAGCTTCTCCAGGTTCATCGCCCCCTCGCGGACCGCCCGGACCATGCCGAGGTCCTCGCTCACGGGAATGAATGTTCCCGACAGCCCGCCGACATTGCCCGAGGCCATCGCCCCGCCTTTCTTCGCCGCGTCCACCAGCAGCGTGAGCGCCGCCAGCGTGCCGTGTACCCCGGCGCGGCGCAGCCCGATCCCCTCCAGGATCCGCGCCACGGAGTCGCCCACCGCCACGGTCGGCGCCAGGCTGATGTCCACGACCCCGAACTCGATGCCCAGCCGCTCGGCCAGTTCGCGGCCGACGAGCTCCCCGGCCCGCGTGATCTTGAAAACCGTCTGCTTGATCGTCTCGGAGAGTTCCGTCAGGTCGCACGAGGGGTTCTGCTCGACCACCCGCCGCACGACGCCGGGCCCGCTGATGCCCACGTTGATCGTGTACTCCCCCTCGCCCCCGCCGTGGAACGCCCCCGCCATGAACGGGTTGTCCTCCGGCGCGTTCGCGAAGCAGACCAGTTTCGCACAGCCGATGCCGCGCTCCGTGGCCTCGGCCACCCGGCGGATCGTCTGCCCCGCCAGGGCCACCGCGTCCATGTTCACCCCGGCGCGGGTGCTGGCGAGGTTGAAGAACGAGCAGACGCGATCCGTCGCCGCCATGCAGGCCGGCAGGGTCTCGAAGAGTTCCCGATCCGTGGCGGTCATGCCCTTCTCGACCCGCGTGCCGAATCCGCCGATGAAGTCGATCCCCACGCCGGCGGCCGTCTCGTCAAGCGTCCGCGCCATCTCCACGAAACGGTCCGCATGGCGCACCGGCTCCAGCACCGACGCGATCGGCGTGACGCTGATCCGCCGATTCACGATCGGCACGCCGTACTTGGCCTCGAGCTTGCCGGCCTCGGCGGTCATCCGCGGCGCCATCGCCAGCAGCTTCTCGCGCACGCGCTGCCGGGCGCGCGGCAGGCTGTCCGAGGCGCAGTCCTTCAGGTTCACGCCGAGGGTGACCGTCCGGATGTCGAAGTTCTCCTCCAGCGTCATCCGGACCGTTTCGAAGATTTCCTCCAGCGTATAGCTCACACGGTTTCCTCCGCGAAGCCGCCGCAACGGGTGCCCCGCCTTCAGATGCGGTGCATCGACCGAAAAATGTTCTCGTGCTGCACCACGATTTTCAGTCCCATCTCGTCACCGATGTCGTCCATCAGGCGGCCCAGCGTCTCCAGGTCCACCTTCGAGGCCGAGACGTCGGCCATCAGGATCATCACGAAGTAGCCCTGGAATATCTTCTGGTCCAGGTCGAGAATGTTGATCCGGTTCTCGGCCAGCACCGTCGCGATCCGCGCGATGATCCCGACGCGGTCCTGGCCCACCACGGTCAGAAAAACGTTCTCGCTCGCCAGCGGCTGTGCCGGTTCGTGCATGGTCGCCTCCGTCGCTTTCCCGAACCCCCTATCATGGCATGCCGGGGGCGGCAGTCAAGCCGAAATAGTTTCCCCCGTGTTCACGCCGCCGGTCCGGTGCGCGATCGGGCGCTGGCCACGGCCGGCCGGCGGTGCTATAATCCCCGCCCCGAAGGGATCTCGTGGAGGCGGACCGATGCGGTTCACCAAGATGCACGGCGCCGGCAACGATTACGTCTTCGTCGACGGTTTCGAGGAGACCGTGGCGGACCCGGCTTCGCTCGCCCGCCGCGCCGCCGACCGGCACCGCGGCATCGGGGGCGACGGCCTGATCCTCATTCTCCCGAGCGACGCGGCCGACGTCCGCATGCGCATGTTCAACGCCGACGGTTCCGAGGCCGAGATGTGCGGCAACGGCGTCCGCTGCCTCGCCAAGTACGTCTACGATCGCGGGATCGCGCGGAAGGATACCCTGGCCGTGGAGACCGGGGCGGGCGTGCTGGAGTTGGCCCTCTTCCCCGGCCCCGACGGCCGCATCGAGCAGGTCCGCGTGG
>CAZGEE010000010.1:0-14087 GCA_964525035.1 uncultured Anaerolineales bacterium | reverse complement strand
CGGTCACCTTCTTCCACCATCCCGATCGAGATGCCGGCCACCGGGTCCGCCATGGGGACCCCGGCGTCCATCAGGGCCAGGGTGCTCCCGCAGACCGTCGCCATGCTGCTCGAGCCGTTCGACTCGAGAATCTCGCTCACCGCGAGGACCGTGTAGGCGAAGTCCTCGGCTTCCGGCATCACGGTCTGGAGGCACTTCTCGGCCAGGTGGCCGTGCCCGATGTCGCGCCGGCTGGGACCGCGAAGGGGCTTTACCTCCCCCACCGAGAACGGCGGGAAATTGTAATGGAGCATGAACCGCTTCCGGTACTCGGGCGCCAGGCCGTCGATGATCTGCTGGTCACCGTAGGAGCCGAGCGTCACCGCCACGAGGGCTTGGGTCTCCCCGCGAGTGAACAGGGCCGAGCCGTGCGTTCGGGGCAACAGGCCGGCCTCGCACGTGAGCTGACGAATCTCCTTCTGGCTCCGGCCGTCGAGCCGACGGCCTTCAAGGATGCGGTTGCGGATCACCTTCTTCTGCATTTCGTCGAAGGCTCCGGCGACCTCGGTCCGTTCGAAGGGAGGTTTCTCGACTGTTTCCGGGCTCAGCTCGTCCAGCACCCGCATTTTGAGCTCTTCGATCGCATTGCCCTGGGCGTGCTTGCCTTTGACCTCCAGGCATGCCCGGACGTCGTCGGCGTACTTCTCGACCGCCTGGTCCACCTCGGGGGTCGGCTCGGGCGGGGTGAAGACCTTTTCCTTCCCGGCCTTCTCCATCAGCTCTCGCTGCATGTCCGTGATCTCGGCGATCACCTTGCTGCCTTCGCCGAGGGTCTCCATCAGTTCGTCCTCCGGGATCACGTTCGAGGAGACCTCCATCATGTTAATCGAGTCTCCGACGCCGGACATGACGACCTCGAAGTCGCTTTGCTCGACTTGTTGGATGGTGGGGTTGACCACCAGTTGCCCGTCGATGCGTCCGAGGCGAACGGTGCCGACGGGCCCGTTGAAGGGGACCGACGACACGGCCACGCACGCGCTGGCCCCGATCATCGCGAGGATGTCGGATTCGTTTTCCTGGTCAAAGCTGAGTACGATGGCTTGGACCTGGACTTCGTCGCTCAGCTGGTCGGGGAACAGGGGCCGCAGCGGGCGGTCCATCAGGCGCATGACCAGGATTTCCTTATCCGTCGGGCGACCTTCGCGTTTGAAGAAGCCTCGCGGAACCTTGCCGGCGGCGTACTGTTTCTCGCGGTAGTCCATGAACAGCGGGAAGAACCCGATGTCGCGGCGGGGCACCGCCCGCGTGACGGCCACGAGAACCACCGTGTCTCCGTACTGCACCCACGCGCTTCCATCGGCCTGCTTCGCCAGTTTGCCCGCCTTGATGGTGAGTTTCCGTCCCGCGATCTCTCGTTCGACGACGTGTTCGATCTGGTCTGCCATGTTCTTCTCTTTCCTCACCTGACTTGGTCTACATTCCCACCCGACATGCTGCAGCCCGCGCGGGTGATTCAGCGGCGCACAGCCGTTCGGTCGTTCCTGTCAGGACGAACCTTCAGTCGGCTGCGGGCTGCACCGGGGCCCACACGGCCCCATGACTCCGCGGTTGCCATGAAAGACGGGGATGCGCGGCGGCGAACGCCTACTTGCGAAGGCCCAGACTCCGGATGAGATTCTGGTAGCGATCGAAGTCGGTCTTCTGCAGGTACTTGAGCAGATTATTGCGGCGACCGACCATTTGAAGCAGGCCCCGACGGGACGAGTGGTCCTTCGTGTTGACCTTGAGATGCTCGGTCAATTGAGCAACCCGCTCGGTGAGCAGGGCAATCTGTACCTCCGGGCTGCCCGTGTCCCCCTCGTGGAGTGCATACTGAGCGATAATCTCTTGCTTTCTCTCGTCCGCCATCCGTCATCCCTCAACGACAACACGTGGGAGCGAAAGGCCGCTCTCTCGCCCCTGGTTTACCTATCGGCCTGCCTCTCAGGCCGTGACCTTCGGCGACAGTCACCAAGGAAGTATATTTTCCTCGCCGCATCTTCGCAAGGAAAAACTCTCGCTCTTGCCGCCTGAGGGGATTTCGGCCGCCCGGCGGCGTTCCCTTAATCCTTCTGCAGGTATTGCGTGACCAACTCCACCAGGCGGTCCATTCTGAACGGTTTGTTGAGATACTCGTCCACGCCGAGGCTCTGCGCGAACATTCGGTGACGTTGGCCCTCGTTTCCCGTGATCATGATGACGTAAGGTTTCTTGCCCTTGGCCTGCGGCGAACCCTTGAGTTTCTCGAGAACGAGGAAACCGCCTCGTTTCGGGAGCATCAGGTCCAGCACGATGACGTCGGGCTCCTGGTCCAGGGCCAGTTCGACCGCCGAGTTGCCGTCCGTGGCCGTCGTGATCTCCCGGCCAAGGGGTTCCAGGCTGGCGCTCATTGAGTCGAGGATGTCCTGATCGTCGTCTACGAGAAGGATCTTCTTGCCGTTTTCCTCTGCCATGGCGGACGTCTCCGAATGGGTGGAACCATTTTCAACCTTCCAGCGTATCCCGCGACCGGTTCCCTGTCAAGCGCGCGCGTCGGCTCCGCGGCGCTTTAAGGTTGCGTCCTCCCCCAAGGCGGGCATAATGCCCCTTTTCGGCCCCGGAAGGGCCGGTCCTTTTTGAAGGACCGGGTCCGATGCGGAACGACCCATGCAAGCGCTTCTCGATTGGCTGATTACTCTACCTTCCCTGGCCAAGCTGGTCACGGTGTTCGGCGTGATGCTGGTCCTGGTCCGGTTCAAGGTGAACATCGGCTGGGCCCTGTGCCTCGGCGGGGTGCTCTGCGGGGTCTGGTTCGGCCAGGGGCCGGCCGCGATCGGCGGGTCCATCCTGGCGGCGTTGGGCAGAGGCGAGTACATCACCCTCTTGTGCATCATCATGCTCATCCTGGTCCTGAACCACACGATGCGCCAGAGCGGCCAGACCCGGCGCATCGTGGACGCGTTTCTCCGGGTTTCCAACAATCCCCGGACGACCCTGATCTTCTTCCCGGCCCTGCTCGGACTGTTGCCGATGCCGGGCGGCGCCTTGTTCTCGGCGCCGATGGTGCAGGCCACGGGCGAACCCCTGGGGGTCGGCAACCGAGAGAAGACCCTTGTCAATTACTGGTTCCGCCACATCTGGGAGTATTCCTGGCCGCTCTACCCCGGCGTGGTCCTTGCGGCGTCCTACAGCCGGTATGGCGTGGGCGAAATCTGCCTCTACCAGCTCCCGCTCGTGTTCGTCGTGGTCCTCGTAGGCTACCTGGCCTTTATCCGGGGCCTCCGGATCGACCCGCCGTCGGCCGCGAGGGAGGGAAACGCAAACCGCCGCAGGGCCGTCCTGCGATTCCTTCGGGAGGTCACCCCGATCTGGCTGGTGGTCGTGATGTACGCGGCGTTCGCCGTAGCCCGCTGGATCACCGAAGCGTTCGCGCCGGACGACTCGGCATGGCACGAGACGATTACTCGGCTCCCCGACACGGTCGGCCTCGTCCTCGCCATCCTGGTGACCACGGTGACCATGTGGGTGAAGGCCCGGATGTCGCTTCGCGCCATCGGCCGGGTCATCTGGCAAAAGGACATGCTGGGCAACCTGATCATTGCGCTCGGCATTATCGTCTTCGCGGGTGTCCTGGAAGGGTCCGGGGCAGCGGAGCAGGTGGCCGGAGAACTCAACGAGTATGCGGTCCCGATCTGGCTGGTGGCCGTGATCCTTCCGTTCACCGTCGGTGCGATCACGGGCATCACGATGAACATGGTTGCCTTGACGTACCCGGTGATCCTCTCGGCGCTGACCGAGATCGGGCAGCAGGAAGTGGCCATCGGCTACATGGCGCTGGCCTTCGCGTGCGGGTATGGCGGCATCCTGATCACTCCCGTGCACATTTGCATGGCGCAGAGCAACCGCTACTTCAAGTTGCGGGCCACGTCCACGATGTCGAATTTGGCCCTGCCCGTTCTGGCCCTGATGGCCGCCGGCGGCGGCCTGTTTCTACTCTACACCCGGGGGTTGCCCGCCCTGGGGTGGTGAATGCAGAGCGGCGCGACGCGAGATCGGCGAGCGGCCTTCGCGTAACGGGCACGGCTTTCGCTCCGGTACGGGATGTCCCGAGCCCTCGTCCCCGTCTATAATGGACTTCGGAATGGAACGTCCGGATTCGCGGAGCTCATGCGGAATGTTTCGGATTCAGGCCAGCGGCGACTCCCTGACGGTCCGGGCGCCCGCGAAGATCAACGTGGGGCTCCGCGTCCGCGGCCGCCGGGACGACGGGTACCACGAGATCGAGTCGGTGTTCCTGGCAGTCGACCTGGCGGACACCCTGTCGGCACGTCTCCGGGAGGACGGGCAACTGTCCCTGGAGGTGTCTCCGGAGGGGGCCGACGCGCCGGCGGACGAGTCCAACCTCGTGCTGAAGGCGGCCCGCCTCCTGCAACAGGAGACCGCCGGAACGCGGGGCGCGGTGATCGGGCTCACGAAGCGGATCCCGGCGGGCCGCGGGCTGGGTGGCGGATCCAGTGACGCGGCGGCCGCCCTGGTGCTTCTTTCCGCGTTGTGGGGGCTCGAACTGTCGCCGTCGCGGCTCCGGGACCTCGCGGCCCGCCTGGGCAGCGACGTGCCGTTTTTCCTCAACGGCCCGGTCGCCATCGTCCGGGGACGAGGCGAAAAGATTCATTCTATTGAATCCCGAGGGGCCTTGGGGCGGCTCTGGATCGTGTTGGTGGTCCCGCCGGTGGAGATTTCGACGCGGGAAGTCTATGCGCGGGCAAAACCTTCCTTGACAAGGGCAATCGGCGCGGGTAGCTTTTGGTGTACTCTCCTTTTGGAGGGGCATGTCCGGGAACTGGGAAAGTGCCTTTCTAACGACCTTGAATTGCCCGCCCAGGCCGTCTGGGGCGAGTTGAGGACGCTGAGACATATCCTTGAGGATGCCGGAGCCTGTTGCGTATCGATGAGCGGCAGCGGAAGTGCGATGTTCGCTTTGACCCGAGAAGAAGGTGACGCGCGCCAATTGGCCGAGCGCCTGCGTCCGGTTGCCAGGGGGGACGTACACGTGTTGAGGCCATGGAACGCCGGAGATTCTTCGTGAGATAAGGGGTGCCGCCATGGAAGTCACCGAGGTCAAGGTTAAGCTGGTGGAGGCGAACCGCGATCGCCTGAAGGCCTACTGCACCATAACCTTGGACGGCGAGTTCGTGATTCGCGACCTGAAGCTGATTGAGGGAAGTAACGGCCTGTTCGTCGCGATGCCGAGTCGCAAGCTCGGCGACCGGTGCCCGTCCTGCGGAGGCAAGAACCACCTCCGGGCACGGTATTGCAACCATTGCGGCGGCCGGTTGGACGAAAACCGGGCCGGCACCGATCGCGAGGGCCGTCCGAAGCTCCATGCCGACATCGCGCATCCCATCAACAGCCAGTGCCGGCATCGGATCCAGAAGGCAGTCGAGGAGGCCTACCGGAAGGAACTGGAACAGTCGACGCAGCCGGGGTATAAGCCGGCGGCGGTTGACGTCGACGACGAGGAGGACTACAATACTCCACCTGGCGACACCGGTGAGCAGACTGGCGAAACCAGTGAGCAGGCCGGGGAAACCGGCGAGCAGGCGGGGGAAACCGGCGAGCAGGCGGGGGAAACCGGCGAGCAGGCCGGGGAAGCCGAGGAAAAGCAGAGTGAAGGCGAGCGACACAAGTTTGGCGAAGGCATTTTCTAGCGGCCCGGATCGCGTCCGGGTCGTGCTGTGCCGTTAGGGTGCGCCCCTGCCGGGCTCTTTGAGCTCACGCCGGGTGCATCCGAGACCGAGGTGACCCCTCGGTTTTTTTCTTACAACCTGAAGTGGCGGTCCGCGACACCTACCCGATCGCGGGACGCCCTCCCACCGGGTGACGGGCCGCTGTGCCCGTCTCCATCCGGGGCGATCCTGGATGGCGGAGAACCGCGGCGGGTTCTCCACCGGCTATCGTGGACCCGGGTAGTAAGGAGAAGAGCCGTGGAGCGGAGCGGCGGACAGATTCTTGTGGAGGTGCTTCGGCAGGAAGGTGTGGACGTCATTTTCGGGTATCCCGGCGGATCGGTCATCCCGATCTTCGACGTTCTGTACGACTGCAAGGACATCCGTGTCGTGCTGACGCGGCACGAACAGGGGGCGGGGCACGCGGCGGACGGCTACGCGCGCGCTTCCGGCCGCCCCGGGGTCTGCTTGGCCACCAGCGGGCCGGGAGCCACCAACCTGACCACGGCCCTGGCGACGGCGAACTTCGACTCGGTGCCGATGGTCGCCATCACGGGCCAGGTCAAGACCAACCTGATCGGGAACGACGCCTTTCAGGAGGCCGACGTCACCGGCATCACCCGGCCGATCACCAAGCACAACTTCCTCGTCAAGGACGTTGACGAGCTGGGACATTGTCTGAAGGCGGCGTTTCACGTGGCCACCACGGGTCGGCCCGGCCCCGTGCTGGTTGACATTCCCGTGGACGTAACCGTGAACAAGACGGACGTGCCCGTACCCGAGTCGGTGAAGCTCGCGGGGTACCACCCACACATCGAGGGCAACGCGCGGCAGATCCGGCGGGCGGCCGAGGCCATCAACCAGGCCCAGCGCCCTGTGATCTATGCCGGCGGAGGCGTCATCATCTCCGGGGCCTGTGATGAGTTGAGGCAGTTGGCCGAGAAGGCCAACGTCCCGGTCACGACCACGCTGCTCGGGCTCGGCATCATCCCGGAGACCAGCCCGCTCAGCCTGAAAATGCTCGGCATGCACGGGACGGCGTATGCCAACTACGCGATTATGGAGAGCGATCTCGTTGTCGCGGTCGGAGCACGGTTCGACGACCGGATCACGGGCGACGTGACCAAGTTCGCGCCGGGGGCGCGGATCATTCACGTCGACATCGACCCGACGAGCATCTCGAAGAACATCAAGGTGCACATTCCCGTGGTGGGCGACGCGAAGAACGTCCTGTCGAAGCTGCTGGAGGAGGTGAAGTTCGTCGACCGCCGCGACTGGTTCGCCCGGATCGCGAACTGGAAGAAGAAGTACCCGCTCACCTACGGCAAGGACGGGCTGCGCCCCCAGTACGTCATCGAGCAACTGAACGAGGTGGCGCCGGAGGACACCATCATCTGCACCGAGGTGGGGCAGAACCAGATGTGGGCGGCCCAGTTCTACACGTACAAGCTGCCTCGTACGCTCATTTCCTCGGGCGGTCTGGGGACCATGGGGTACGGGTTCCCGGCGGCCGTCGGGGCCCAGGTGGCGTGCCCCGGGCGGACGGTGGTCGACGTGGCCGGCGACGGGTCCATCCAGATGAACATCCAGGAACTGGCCACCGCCGTGCAGAACGAACTGCCGGTCAACATCCTGATTCTGAACAATGGCTACCTGGGCATGGTCCGGCAGTGGCAGGAGCTGTTTTACGAGCGGCGATACTCCAGCACGCCGTTGCTGGGCAATCCGGACTTCGTTCGCCTGGCCGAGGCCTACGGGGCGGCGGGGCGCCGCATCACCGAACCGGGCGACGTCCGGGACGCCCTGCGCGAGGCCCTCGGGAGCCCGAAGGTGTGGGTGCTCGATTTCGTGATCGAGCCCGAGGAGAATGTGTTTCCGATGGTGCCGGCCGGGGAGGCGATCGACCGGATGATCGGAGGCATGAGTTGACCGTGGACTTCCGCCGCGCGGAGCGGGTGCGGCAGACCGAGAGAGGGAGATTCTGCCATGGAGCGTAAACACGTGATTTCGGCCCTCGTGGAGAACCGGCCCGGCGTGCTCGCGCACCTCGCGGGGCTGTTCGCCTCAAGGGGCTTCAACATCGACTCGCTGGCTGTGGGCGAGACCGAGAAACCGGAGCACAGCCGAATCACCGTGGCATTGAGAGGCGACGATGCCATCCTGGAACAGGTCCGCAAGCAGCTCGGGAAAGTAATTGACGTCATCCGGGTCACGGAGCTCTCGGGCAGGAACTATGTCGAGCGGGACCTGATGCTCATCAAAGTGAGTGCCTCCGCGGCCAAGCGCGGGGAGATCCTGGAAGTGACCGACGTGTTTCGAGGCAACGTCGTTGACATCAGCCCTCGCCACGTTATGATCGAGATTTCCGGTCCCGAGGAGAAGATCGAGGCGTTCATCGAGTTGATGCGTCCGTACGGGATTCGCGAAATGGTCCGCACCGGGCGCGTCGCGATGTTACGCGGCTGGGGGGGCGGAAAGAACCAACGTAAGTCCCGCGATTCGTAGACGGCAACCACTTGGCAAGGAGTGCTACTCATGGCAAAGGTCTATTACGAGAAGGACGCGAAGCTCACGCCGTTGAAGAAGAAAACCGTGGCGGTGGTGGGGTACGGCTCGCAGGGACACGCCCAGGCCCAGAACCTGCGCGACTCCGGCGTCCATGTCGTGGTCGCCGAGGTCAAGGGGACTCCTAATTACAAGCTGGCCACCAAGCACGGTTTCGAGCCCGTCAGCGCCGCGGAGGCGACCAAGCAGGCCGACGTGATCCAGATACTCATCCCCGACGAGGTCCAGTCGCGGGTGTACCATGCCGAGATCGAACCGAACCTGAAGAAAGGACAGGCCCTCGGGTTCAGTCACGGGTTCAACATCCACTTCGGGCAGATCGCGCCGCCGAAGAACGTGGACGTGTTCATGGTGGCGCCGAAGGGGCCGGGGCACCTCGTGCGGAGCGAGTACGAGAAGGGGGGCGGCGTCCCCGTGCTTTTCGCGGTGGAGCAGAACCCCTCGAAGGGTGCCCGCCAGCTCGCCCTGGCCTACGCGAACGGCATCGGCGGGGCCCGGGCCGGGGCGTTGGAAACCACCTTCGCGGAGGAAACCGAGACGGACCTGTTCGGCGAGCAGGTGGTCCTCTGCGGCGGGGTCAGCGCGCTGATTAAGTCGGCCTACGAAACGCTGGTCGACGCCGGGTACCAGCCCGAGCTCTGCTACTTCGAGGTGATGCACGAGCTGAAGCTCATCGTGGACCTGTTGTACGAAGGCGGACTGTCCTGGATGCGGTACAGCGTCTCGAACACCGCCGAATACGGGGACCTCACCCGGGGGCCGCGGATCATTACCGAGCAGACCAAGGCGGAGATGAAGCGGATTCTTGGTGAGATCCAGGACGGTTCGTTCGCCCGGGAATGGCTGGTCGAAAACCAGGTGGGACGCCCGGTCTTCAACGCCCTCGAAATGAAGGATCGGAAACACCTCGTCGAGCAGGTCGGGCGGAAGCTACGCAAGATGATGAAATGGATCGACGCCAAGGAGGTTTGACGCGCGCCCGGGCCATTCGGGCGACATTCGGTTGGGGGCTGTTCGAGGAATCCGGTGGCGCGGCTCGGGGTGGCGACAAGCTCGCGCCGGGATGGGAAGGCCGGGGGGTTCACCCTGGTCGAAATGCTGGTGACCCTGTTCTGCGCCGTGGCGCTGGCGTCGATCGTGCTGTTGTGCTACTCCGCGGTGGTGGATCAAGCGAACCGAACGATGTGCCGCGCGCGTCTTCATCGCCTCGGCGGTGCCCTTTTTGCCTACGCCCAGGAGTACGAGGGATTCCTGCCCGACACAGGGGCGACTCGGCTCGCTCGGGGCAGGGTGCCCCCCGGCACTCCGCGGTTCAATGACACGTGGGACAACCGGGGGACGGCCCTCTGGCCGCACAGCCGCAACACGGGCAACGCGGGCAACCTTTACCTGTTGATCCGGGCCGGGCTGGCCGAGCCGAAGGACTTTATCTGCCCGGCCACCGGCGACAAACCGGCGTTCGGCCCATTCAGTTCAAGGAGGTTCAGTTTTCTGGCTTTCCAGCCCGGAAGCCTGTCGCTGACCCCGCGGGAGCGACGCTTCCTGCGGATCCACACCGGTCGGCATTGCAGCTACAGCTACCAGAACGTGCTGGGGATAAGGAACCCGGGACCGGGCGCTTGCGGCGTCTCCGTCCGGCGATTGCACCGTTGCCATTCGCCGCCCGACCTGGCTATCCTGGCCGATCACAATCCGTACACCGAGCTCCGGGGGCTCAACCGGCCCCGACTCGACCCCACGGAGCATCCTTCGGCCAACAGCCTGAATCACGGCGGGGCGGGGCAGAACGTTCTGTACCTTGGCGGCCACGTGATATGGTCCGACACCCCCGCGTGCGGCGCGTCGCTGCCGGGCGGGGAGTGCGACAACATCTACCGACCGGGGCAGGGGGCCGTCCGCGATCCCCGGAACATCCCGGAAAGCAGGAGGGATTCCTACCTGGTTCCATGATGCCCATCACCTCGACCACACCTCCGAAGCGTCAAGGCGAAGCCTCCTGCGAGGGGTTCACCCTCGTCGAGCTGCTTCTGGTGATCGCGATCTTCGCGGTCCTGCTCGCCATCATCCTGCCGATCGGCGCCCGAATCCTGGCGATGGTGCGCGGGCTGCAGTGCCAGAGCAACCTGCGCAACATTCACCGCGGCTTCTGCCTCTACGTGCGCGACGCGGGCGGCGCCTATCCCCCGATGCGGTCGGCCGGCCGAAACGGCCCATTGCTTGAACGCATCGCCCGGAAAGAGGGGCTCACCGTCTCGGAGGCCTCGATGGCCGGCGGTTACCATTGGTCGCTGATCCTCTGGCCTTACCATCGGGACATGAATCTGTACGTGTGCCCGAACGACCCGAACGCCGACCGGGTGCCGGCGCTGTCGCCCGAAGAGGTAAAACCCGGCTCCCCTTTTCTTGATGCCCCGCCGGAATCCTACGGGCTGAACACATTGCTTTTCCGGTCCGCGCCGGCGCTGCGCGGACTCGCCGGGGCGTCGTGGGGGCTCCGGCCAGGCGACTACATGAGCCCGATGACGTTCACCACGGAGGTCGACCAGCGAAAGAAGATTCCCCAACTCGGTCGTCGCGTCCTGATGTTCTGCGGCACCGCCGGGTTCACGGTCGGTCACCAGTCGAACGAGGCCTGGCGCGATGCCGGCCGCGCCGAGCGGTTCGAGTGGCACCCCGTGCCGGGAGCAAAGGCGTTTGAGGATGCCGACGGTTCCGGGTCGTATTACCTTTTCTTCGACGGTCGGGCGGAGTACCGCAGGGATTTTCCCAGTCGTTACGAGTGGGCGTTGGATCTCGATAAATAGGCGCGGGCACCGCCGCGTCCAGGTCGGCGCAGGGCATCTCGGCGGCCTCACAACTTCCACCCGCGCGTCAGTCGACCTCACGGAAAGCGGACCTGGCCGAGTTACACACCGGACAGGACTCCGGCGGTTC
This sequence comes from uncultured Anaerolineales bacterium, assembly GCA_964525035.1. GTDB lineage: Bacteria > Planctomycetota > Phycisphaerae > FEN-1346 > JAACEH01 > CAZGEE01. The sequence continues at coordinate 2,865 of CAZGEE010000010.1, read as the reverse complement.
GCCCTCGACCGTATTCCCGCAGACCGAGCAGACGTAGAGCTTTACCTCGGGTGGGTTCCGCCCGTCGGCCACGGCCTGCCCGTATTTCTCGTATAGCCCGGCGTGCACCTCCTCGACTTGGTTGGCCCAACGGAACATCCTCAGGGCCTCCGTGCTGCCTTCAGCTTCGGCCAGCTCGATGAACTCCGGGTACATGCTCGTGAACTCGTGGGTCTCCCCTTGGACCGCCGCCTTGAGGTTCTCCAGGGTGTTCCCGATGCCGCCCATGGCCTTGAGATGGCCCATCGCATGGATGGTCTCGGCCTCAGCGGCGGCCCGGAACAGCTTTGCGACCTGTGTCCGGCCTTCCGCTTCGGCCGCCTTGGCGAATGCCAGGTACTTCCGATTGGCCTGGCTTTCTCCGGCGAACGCCGCCCGAATGTTCTCGGACGTCTTTCCCATGGCTGCCTTCCTTTCCTGGAAAAAGGTCTTCAGTTCCCGCTTGAGCTCTGACTTCTCCTACACCGGCTCCCGTATTGTGTCAAGTCCGGTGACTGACGTCACCGACATGGGCGGAACGCGGGGTAGAATACGGGTTTTCGCACCGCGGCCTTGGCGGGAGCGGGGCGGGAGTGGCGGAGCGGAAGGAGGATCCGATGCGCCTGATTGACTGGGTACGAAGCGTGGACCGGCGCCGCGTGGTGCCGTTGGCGGGTTTTCCGGGAGCCCAGCTCACCGGGTCCACGATCAAGCAGAACGAGTTCAACGCGGAGCTGCAGTACCGCTCGCTGTATAAGCTGGCCGAATACGCGCAGCCCGACGCGATCTTTCTCATGATGGACCTGTCCGTCGAGGCGGGGGCGCTGGGGTTGCCGGTGCGGTTTCCGTTGCAGCAGATTGCAAGCGTGGAATTCCACCCCGTGCGCGACGTGAGCGACCTTGAGCAGTACAAGGTGGTGGACCCCATGGGCGATTGCCGGCCGTACTCAGGAGGAGAAACCCGCAGCCGTTTGGCCAAGGGTAAACTTTTCCGGCCCGACTGACCGATAAGAAAAGGCGTGGCCCATGGGGGGCGGGAGGGGCTGCCGTGGCCGAATCCACCGAAACGATCGAGTGCCCGGAATGTGGCAGGGTGCACGAGGTCGACCCCGTGCAGACCGGCGCCCAGTTCCAATGCGAATGCGGCAAGGTCCTCGACGTGCCGATGGGCTTGCCTGAGGCCGAGGCGACCCGGTCCGAGGATGAGCGGGAGCAAGGCGGCCTGATCGCCAGGCTCAAGGGCCACTGGAAGACCGCTACCGCCGTCGCCGGCGGAGTGATCGCCGTGCTCGCCTTCCTGGGCTTCTGGAAAGCGCCGGAAATCACGCTGGCATTCTTCGGCGGGGGACAGGGAGCCCCCGGTACGGGCGATGCGGTGGTACGGGAAGACCCCGAAATCTATCTCCAAATCCTCGAGGACAACTCCTGCGCGGAGGAGCACCCCAAGGCCGCGGCCCGCCTTCTCCAGATGGAGGACCCGGAGATCGTTCCCAGGCTCTGTCAGATCGGTGCCCGGGAAGACCTTACCTCGCGAACGTTGGTGCTGCGGCTTCTCGGCCTCAAGGGAAATGAAGGCGCGCTGAAGCTGCTCGGACCCCTGCTCGAGGACAAGAATCGGACGCTCGCCCACATCAGCGCCACGTCGATCACGCAGATCGACAGTCCGCTGGCGGAGAGCCTCCTCCGCGAGCACATCCAGCTTCCCGGAAGGGCGCGCGAACTGCTCCCTTCCATCGCGGCCGTCCGGAACGATACCGCCCAACGGATCGTCGGCGCGGGCCTTGCCAACCCGGCCTTGCGGTCCCTTGCCATGGCCGAGATCACCAAGAACAAGCTGAAAGGTTGCGTCCCCTCTCTTTACGCCCTCGCGGCGGACCGTTCCATGGACGAGTTCGACCGCATGCAATGCATCGAGGCGCTGGGTAAACTGGACAGTGTGGAAGCCCGCCGCGCCCTGGTCAGGCTCCTCGAAGATAGCAGCGTGGCCTGGAAGGTTCGCCAGGTGCTCGACGCCAACGACGTCCGCTAGATCATAGGCTGCAACTGTGTCCCCGCCCGACGCCTCTGCCGTCCCGTCCATCATGACCTTGACAATTTCCCTGGCGGCCTTATGCTTACTCCACTTCGCGGAAGGAGAAGCGCATGCCGCCCCAACGCCTGATCGACCCTTCGACCTACGACCCGGACAAGGTGGCCCTTTCCATCGACGAGATCCAAAAGGTTAACCTCCAGCGCTACGAGATGGAGCAACTCGCCGGCGTGCTTCGCTTCGACCCGGAGGCCGGGGAAATCGTCGGCTTCAAGGACGTCGGGGCGGAGGAATTCTGGGTGCGGGGCCACATCCCGGGACGCCCCCTGATGCCGGGTGTGCTCATCATCGAGGCGGCTGCGCAGTTGTGTTCCCTTTACTTCGGCCTGGTTTCGGAGGTGGATAAGTTCATCGGATTCGGCGGCGTGGACCAGGTCAAGTTCCGCGGGCAGGTGGTTCCGGGGGACAAGCTGATCCTTCTGGCCAAGCTGAGGGAACTGAGACGCCGGCGGGCCATTTTCGACACCCAGGCTCTGGTCGGCGAGACCCTCGTCTACGAGGGCCGGATCACCGGCATGCCGATGTGAGCCAATCCGGGGCGCGCATGCCCTTGTGAAAGCGGGGCGCGCAAGCCCCGTGTTCTTCTGCAATGGGATGAGACATGAACCGGTCGGCAAAGTGGATCTGGATCGGGCAGCGCCGGCACGAGGTGAATTGCTACCTGCTGGCGCGGCGTGAGTTCTCCCTGAAGGCCGCCCCGCAGCGGGCTCGGCTCGAGATCACCGCGTGCGAGCGGTACCGCCTGTTCGTGAACGGCC
>CAZGEE010000009.1:9994-14508 GCA_964525035.1 uncultured Anaerolineales bacterium | reverse complement strand
GTTTCCTTGACTTCGCCATGGATACCTCTCCAGGCCACATCGGGCCGATCGACTCGTCCGGGCCCCTCGGCGGGGGCGCCGGCGTCTATCTCCGTTCCTTCACGCCCTTGCGTCCGGCCACCGTTCGCTTCTTGCCCTTTCGCGTCCGCGCGTTGGTGCGGGTGCGCTGGCCGCGGGTCGGAAGGCCACGACGATGGCGGAGACCGCGGTAGCTGTTGATGTCGCGCAGCCTGGCGATATTCTGTGCCACCTGCCTCTGGAGCTGGCCCTCGATCACACAGTTCTTGTCGATCAGAGACGCCAGGCGGCTCACCTGGTCGTCGCTCAGATCCTTGGCCAGGGTATTCTCCTCGATGCCGGCCAGCTCGCAGATCCGCTTCGCGGTGGTTGTTCCGATACCGCGGATGTACGTCAGCGCGATCACGATCCATTTGTCGTTCGGGACGTCGACGCCCACAATACGTGGCATCCTGTACCTCCGCCGTGTTAGCCTTGCCGCTGCTTATGGCGCGGATTGCTACAGATCACGCGCACTTTCCCCTTGCGGCGAACAATCTTACAGTTCTCGCAAATTCGTCTCACGCTGCTTTGGACCTTCATCTCTCTCACCCCTTCCGCGGCGGGTACCCCCAGTGCCCCGCGGCCGCACGATTTCCCCGGATCCGGCCCGGCGCCTCTCAGCCGCGGTACACAATCCGCCCTTTGCTGAGGTCGTAGGGAGAAAGCTCCAGGGTGACCTTGTCGCCCGGCAGAATGCGGATGAAGTGCATTCGCATCTTGCCGGAGACGTGGGCCAGCACCGTATGGCCGTTCTCCAACTCGACCCGGAACATCGCGTTCGGCAGTGCTTCGCGAACGATCCCTTCCGTCCTGATTGCGTCCTTCTTGGCCATCTATCCCGCCTTTGCGCATTCGGCCAGCGGCGGCCGCTTCCAGGCCGTCAGAACCTCCGCCCCGTTGTCGACCACGGCCAGGGTCCTCTCAAAGTGGGCCGACGGTTTCCGGTCCGCCGTCACGATCGTCCACCCGTCCTCGAGCACGCGCACCCGATGGGTCCCGATGTTCACCATCGGCTCCACGGCGAACGTCATGCCCGGCTGCAACAGAATGTCGTGCCGAAGCAGTTCCCGACTCACGTAGTTCGGAAGCTTCGGGTCCTCGTGCATGTCCGCTCCGATTCCGTGTCCGACGAAATCCGTCACGACCGAAAACCCCGCGTCCTTGACAAAACGCTCCATCTTTCCGGCCACCGCCGACCAGAGGATGCCCGGCCGGATGGTGTCCACCGCAATCTGGAGCGCCTGCTCGGTGGTCGCCAACAGGTGACCCACCTCCGGGGACACCCGTCCCACGGGAACGGACAGGGCCGCATCGCCGCAATACCCGTCCACTTTCACCCCGAAGTCGAAGCTCACGAGGTCGCCCTCGGCGAGTGTTCGGTCTCCGGGTATGCCGTGCACGACCTCCTCGTTGACCGAGACGCACACGGTCGCCGGAAACGGATCGCCCCCGGCGTAATGCGGGTAGTCCTTGAACAACGGGACGGCCCCTGCCGCCTCGATCATTTCCACAGCCCGGGCCTCGAATTCCCGCGTCGCCCTGCCCGGGACACACATCGACGCCAGCGCCTCAAGGACCTCGGCAACCACCCTTCCGGCAGCCTTCATGCGCTTCAGCTCGTCGGGGCCTTTCAGCTTAATGGCCATTCCAGCCAAGTTCCCTTCTTACCGCTCCAGGCCCAACGCCGCGTACAACCGTGCCCGGACATCCTCCGGGCTGGCATCGGCATCGACGCGCCGCAGCACCCCTTTGCCCTCGTAATATGCCACCAACGGAGCCGTCTGCTTCTCGTAGACCTCCAGGCGGTCCCGAACCGTCTCGGGCCTATCGTCGTCGCGTTGGATAAGCTTCGCTCCGCACCGGTCGCACACCCCCTCCACTTTCGGAGGCAAGGTGACCAGGTGAAACGATGCGCCGCATTCGGGGCAGACGCGACGACCCGCCATCCGCTCCGTGATTCGTTCCGGAGCCAGGTCCAGCAAGAGGGCCGCGTCGATCTTCTGGTCGCTTCCCGACATTTCATGCTCGAGACTCTTGGCTTGCGCAAGGGTCCGCGGGAAGCCGTCCAGCAGAAACCCCTCCCGGCAATCCTCCTGCCCGAGCCGCTTCACTACGATCTTCGTCGTCAGATCGTCCGGAACCAGTTCGCCGGAGTTCACGAACGACTTCAGCTTCTCGCCCAGGTCGGTCCCGGCGCCCATCTCACCGCGAAAGATGTCCCCACTCGAGACGTGGGGCACCCCGAGCTTTTCGCTGAGGTACTTGGCCTGGGTTCCCTTTCCGGCGCCGGGGGGCCCCAACAGGATGATTCGCATCGCCTTCTCCATCGTTCCCGGTGACAGGCTATCCTCGACGCCCTCGCACGCGTCCGCTCGAGAGGAACCCTTCGTAATTCCGCATGATCAGGTGCGACTCGATCCGTTGCACCAGGTCGAGCGCCACGCTGACGATAATCAGCAACCCGGTTCCGCCCAGGAAGCCGGTCATAAGCTGCGAGACCCCCGTGGCGTTCGAAACCAGCATGGGTGTCACGGCGATCAGCGCCAGATAGGCCGCCCCGACGTAGGTGATTCGGTTCATGACCTTTTCGAGGTACTCCGCCGTGCGGCGCCCGGGCCGCATTCCCGGAATGAAGGAACCGTATTCCCTCAACTGGTTCGCCATCTCGTGCGGTTGAAACTGGATCGCGGTCCAGAAATAGCAGAACACGAACACCAGCCCCACGTACAAGATCACATACAAAACCGCGCCGATACTCAGCGCGTCCTCAAGAACCACCACGACCGGGTGGTTCGTCTGCTTGCCCAGCCATCCCATCAGGTACCCGGGGACGATCAACAGGCTGGAAGCGAAGATCACGGGGATCACGCCCGCATGGTTGACTCGCAGAGGGAGATACTGGCGCTGGCTGCTGCCGAAGATCCTCCGCCCGCGAACCATCTTGGCCCGCTGGATCGGTATGCGCCGCTGCCCCTGGGTGATCATGACCACCGCGACAACCACCGCCACGAACATCACCAGAAGGAGCAGCACCACCCCCAGGGGGATATCTCCCGTTGACGCCGCCGTGAGACTCGTACTGGCGTTATCCTTCAGGTACTTGCCGACGGCGGGGATGCGGTCCACGATGCCGGCCATGATAATAAGCGAAATACCGTTTCCGATGCCGAACTCGTCGATCTGCTCGCCCAGCCACATCAGGAAGATCGTCCCGGCCGTGACCGCAACAATGGCAGTCAAAAGGTAGAACCCCGACGGGACCGCCTGCCCACCCCACAGGCCCACATTGGTTCCGACGATCATGCCTCCCTGGACGAGACACAGCAGGACGGTCAGGTATCGCGTGTACTCATTGATCTTCTTTCGCCCGGCCTCGCCTTCCTTGGCCAGCTTCTCGAGCGACGGCACGACGTTCGTCAGGAGCTGGAGCACGATCGATGCCGAGATGTACGGCATGATGCCCAGCGAGAAGACGAACGGCTGCATCGAACCGCCGGTAATGGCACTGATAAACCCGAGGTATCCGCCGCCGCCTTCACCGAGCTGCCCCGTCTGCTTTATGAACTCGGCGAGGTGGCTCGCACTGGTACCGGGGATCGGCAGATAGAAGCCGAACCGGTAGACGGCAAGCGCACCGAGGGTGAAGAGGATTTTCTTCCTCAACTCGTCGATGCGAAAGACGTTGACGACCTGTCGAATCACTCTCTAGATCACCTCACACGTGCCACCGGCCGAGGTTATTTTTTCCTGGGCCGTCTTGGAAAACCGACCGGCCCGAACCGTGAGCGACTTGCTCAACCGGCCGTCCCCGAGGACTTTGACGCGCGTGCCCCGTCCTCCCCGGACCAGGCGCCTCTTGCGGAGCTCTTCCGGGTCGACGACGTCGCCCTTTTCGAATTCCTCCTCCAGGTCTCCGACGTTGACGACCACGTAGCGTTTCGCGAACCTCGCATTGCTGAAGCCGACCTTGGGCGATCGCCGATAGAGCGGCATTTGCCCGCCTTCGGTGAGCGGACGGACTCCGCCTCCCGCGCGAGCCTTGCATCCCTTATGCCCCCGGCCGCAGGTCTTGCCGCGTCCCGACCCGACACCGCGACCAATCCGCTTGCGCCGCTGGCGGCGGGTGGTCAGTTGCCGAGCGTCCGTCAAGTCCATCGCATCCTCCCTGTGGTCCACGGCCCGTGGCGCGCGACGTCGGACCGGTTTACTCCGTGCCCTCGATCCTGACCTCGCGCAATCTCTCGACGTCCTCCACCCTTCGGAGCCGCATCAGGCCGTTCAGCGTCGCCTTGGTCAGATTGACGGGGTTGTTGCTTCGGAACGACTTCGTCAGGATATTCTTTACTCCCGCGGCCTCCAGGACGGCCCGGACGGCGGCTCCGGCGATGACGCCCGTGCCGGGGCCCGCGGGCCTCATGAACACCTCGCCCGCTCCATGACGGCCTTTGATGGCG
>CAZGEE010000009.1:0-9984 GCA_964525035.1 uncultured Anaerolineales bacterium | reverse complement strand
TCCCCCTTCAGGTGCACCGTGACCAGGTTCTTGTGCGCTTCCTTGGTGCCCTTTTCGATGGCGGGGAGCACGGCGTTGGCCTTGCCGTAGCCGATGCCCACCTGCCCCCTGCGGTCCCCCACGACCACGAGAGCGGCGAACGAGAATCGGCGTCCGCCCTTGATCACCTTGGCGTTGCGGTTGATCCGCACCACCGTTTCCTCAAACGTCGGTGCGTCGGCATAATACGCGTCTTTGGCCATGCTCTGTATCCTTGCGCCTTTCAGGCCTTGCTAGAACTTCAGGCCGCCCTCCCGGGCCGCCTCGGCCAATGCTTTCACCCGGCCGTGGTAACGCCGCCCGTGCCGATCGAAGACCACCTGCGAGATTCCCTTGGCCTTCGACTTGTCGGCGATGAGTTTCCCGACCGCCTGGGCGGCTTCCCGATTCCACGTCTTGCCCAATTCCTCTTTCAATTCCGGGGACAACGTGCTGGCCGCCGCCAGCGTCGCCCCGTTCTCGTCATCCACGACCTGCACGTACACGTGCTTCAGCGTTCGGACCACGCAAAGCCTCGGGCGCTCCGGCGTCCCGAACACTTTTCCGCGGACGCGGCGCTTTCGCCGCGCGAGCCTGCGACGTTTCTCAAGGGTGTTGGTCTTCATCCTCTGCCTTCCCCTGCAAACACCTGCTTCTCAACGGTCGGGGTGCGGATCGTCCCTACGAGGCGCCGGTGCCCGCAAAAGCCTTGCCGGCCTTCCGCCGCACCGTCTCGTCCGCGTACCGGATTCCTTTCCCCTGGTACGGTTCGGGCTTTCGGACGGCCCGAATCTCCGCGGCGAACTCGCCGACCCGTTGCTTGTCGACTCCCTTGACGGTAATCCGTGTGGCCGAAGGCAATTCCAGTTCCACGCCGTCCGGGATCTGCAGCTCCCGGGTGTCGGCATACCCCACGTTCAGCCGGAGCGTCCGGCCCTGGACCGAAGCCCCGTAGCCCACGCCGACGATCTGCAGGGAGCGCTGGAACCCCTTGGTCACCCCCTCGACCATGTTGGCCAGCAGGGAACGGGTCAGCCCGTGGAGGGCACGGCTTGTCCGTTCATCGTTCCCTCGCTCCACGACGATCCGCCGAGCCCCTTCATCGTAGGTTACGGTGATCTCGGGCCGATGCTCCCACTCGAGCTTCCCCAGCGGGCCTTCCACCGTGACGCGGCGGCCCTGCAGAGTCACCTTCACCCCTTCAGGAACCGCGACAGGTTGTTTTCCGATTCGCGACATCGCAACACTCCACCGCCGCCGGTCTTACGAAACCGTGCAAAGCACCTCGCCGCCGATGTTCAGCTTCCGCGCCCGGCGGTCGCTCATAATGCCCTTCGACGTACTCAGAACGGCGATCCCGAGCCCGTTGAGCACGGGTTCGACATCCTGGATTTTGCTGTACACTCTCCGTCCGGGCCTGCTGACGCGCTTGATTTCCTGAATGACTCGCTCACCGTCCGGCCCGTACCTCAGCCGGACGCGGATGGTCCCCTGACTGCTACCTTCGATCTCGTCAAACCGCTCGATGTACCCCTCCTGTTGCAACACGGCGGCAAGCCCCCGGTGCACCTTGGAGGCGGGGATGTCGACGGTTTCCCGGCTCACCCTCACCGCGTTGCGGATGCGGGTCAACATGTCGGCAATGGGATCACTCATCGTCATACAAGGTTCTCCTGCCCGCGGCCGGTCTACCACGATGCCTTGCGAACGCCGGGAATATGGCCCGCCAACGCCATCCGACGGAAGCAGATACGACAAATACCGAACTTCCGGTAGACGGCCCTGCGACGGCCGCAAATCCCGCACCGCCGCACCCGACGGGTCGAGAACTTCGGCGTCCGCTTGCTTCGTTCCAACTGCGCCTTGGTCGTCATAACACGTTCCCGAATCAAAGACGGTCTACTTGCGGAACGGCATCCCGAACAGCTCCAGCAGCCGATACGACTCCCGGTCGTTTTCAGCTCCCTCGATGCAGAAGGTGATGTTCATTCCCTGCTGGAACTCCACCTTTTCCACGTCCACCTCGGGGAAGATCAACTGTTCGTTGACCCCCATACTGTAATTTCCTCGCCCGTCGAACGCCTTCGGGCTCACGCCGCGGAAGTCTCGAATCCGCGGGATGGCCACGTTGATCAGCCGGTCCAGGAACTCGTACATCCGCCGCCGGCGCAGGGTGACCTTCGTTCCCACCTCGACGCCCTTGCGGACCTTGAACCCGGAGACGCTCTTGCGGGCCTTCGTCGCGACGGGCCGCTGGCCGGTAATGATCGCCAGTTCCTCCATGGCCTTGGGCAGACGGCTTTTCTCTTCCGTCGCGCGTCCCAGCCCCATGGAGACCACGATCTTGTGCAGCCGCGGCATGCTCAGGCCGTTCTCCCGGCCCAGCTCTTTCCGGAGCGTCGGGACGATCTCGTTTCGATACTGTTCCTGCAACCGTGCCATCGCTGAAACGCCCTTCCTGCGATCCGGCCTAGCCGATTTCCGCCTGACAGCCCTTGCAGATCCGCACCTTGGTGCCGTCCTCTTTCACCTTGTACCCAACACGGCGTCCCTTGCCGCATTTCTCGCACACCACCAGCACGTTGCTGATGTCGACGGGGGCCTCCTTCTGGAGCCGGCCGCCCTGGGGGTTACGCTGGTCGGGACGCATGTGGCGATAGACCTCGTTCACCCCTTCGACCAGGACCTGGCCTTCCTGCGCAAGCACGCGGATCACCGTGGCCCTCCGGCCGCGATCCTCGCCCGCGATCACCTCGACCTGGTCACCCTTGCGAATGTGCATCGGCAACTCCCTGCCACGGCCTGCTACACCACTTCGCTGGCCAACGAAACGATTCTCATGTAATTCTTCTCTCGCAGCTCGCGGGCCACGGCTCCGAAAATCCGCGTGCCCCGCGGTTCGCCGTTGCCGTCAATCAGCACCACGGCGTTACGGTCGAACCGGACATACGATCCGTCGGCCCGGCGGACGGGGAACTTGGTTCTGACGACCACGCCGCGAACGACGTCGCCCTCCTTGGCCTCCCCTCCCGGCATGGCGCGTTTGACCGACGCCACCACCGTGTCGCCCACGCTGGCGGTTCTTCGCGTATAGCCGCGCCGCCCGGACGTCGACCCGCCCAACACGCGGATGACCGCCGCCGTCTTGGCGCCGGTATTGTCGGCCACGTCGACCTTCGTCTCGGCCTGGATCATCTGCCCGGCTCCTGCCCTGCCCGAAACTGCCCTAAACCGTCCTGGCCCGCTCGACGACTCGGACCAGCCGCCAGTGTTTCGTCTTGCTGAGGGGACGGGTCGGGCAAATCGCCACGCGGTCGCCCTCCTTGGCCTCGTCCCGTTCGTCGTGCACGTGAAAAATCCGGTCGCGCCGCAAGTACTTCTTGTACAAGGGGTGTTTCACGATCATCGAGACGTTCACCGTGATCGTCTTCTGAGCCTTGGCGCTCCGGACCACGCCTTCGAGAATATCTTGCTCCGCTTTCGCGCTCATTCGCCTCGGCCTTCCTCTTCGGGCTTCTGCCCGGCCTGCGCCGCCTCTCGGCGCTGCCGCTGAACGGTCAGAATCCGGGCGATGTCCTTGCGGGTCTTGCCCAGTTCACTGGTCGCCTGGACCTTTTCCGTAACCGCTTGGGCCCGCAGTTCGTACTGTCGCCGACGCAGCGCCTGGAGCTCCTCCTGCAATTGGTCGTCCGAATGTTCTCGGATCTCTCCGATCTTCATCGCCGCCTCCGACGCTTCTTACCTTCCATGCCGCCGTGTCAGGAACCTCGTCTTCACAGGCAGCTTATGGGCTATGCGGGCCAGGGTCTCCTTGGCCACTTCCTCTTCGACCCCGGAGACTTCAAAGAGAACCTGTCCGGGCCTGACACACGCCACGTAGAAATCGGGTTCGCCTTTCCCCTTTCCCATCCGCACCTCCAGCGGCTTGCTGGAGACCGGTTTGTGGGGGAAGACCCGAATCCACAGTTTCCCCTCCCGGTGCATGTGGTGCGAGGCGGCGACGCGGCCGGCCTCGAGCTGATTCGCCTTGATCCAACCCGCCTCGACCGTCTGCAGGCCGTACTCGCCGAACGCCACGAAGTTCCCACGGGAGGCCTCGCCGCGAAGGCGTCCGCGCTGGCTCTTACGGTACTTGATCCGCTTAGGCATCAGCGCCATCGCCGGCCTCCTCTTCGTACTCGCCCTTGTATATCCACGCCTTCACGCCGATGGTCCCGTAGGTCGTCCGGGCTTCGGCGAATCCATAGTCCACGTGGCTGCGAAGCGTCTGGAGCGGGATCGAGCCGAGGATGCGTTTTTCCCGCCTCCCCATTTCGGCCCCGCCGAGCCGTCCGCCCAGCTCGACCTTCACGCCCCGGGCCCCGGCCTGCATGATCGACTCGGTGCGCATCCGCATGACGCGGCGGAACGACTGCCGCTTCAGCAGCGCGTCGGCGATCGCCTCGGCGGCCAGTTGCGCGCTGGTGTCCGGGTTCTTGATCTCCACGATGTTCACCGTTACGCGTCGGCCGGTCAGGTCCATCAACTCGTCCTGAAGCTTGTCGACCTCGGCCCCCTTGCGCCCGATGATCAGGCCCGGACGGGCCGAGTGAAGAATAACTTTCACTTCCTCGCGGGTCCGCTCGATCTCGATCCGCGGGATCCCCGCGTAGTGATACTTGTCGTTCACATAGTCGCGGATCTTCTGATCCTCGACGAGCAGGAAGGGGAAAACGTCCTTTCCGGCGTACCACCGGCTGGACCAGTTTTCCGTGATCCCGATGCGAAACCCGGTTGGGTGAACCTTCTGTCCCATGGGCCTACTTTCCTATTCGGACACCTCGTCCAGTGTCAGCACAATGTGACACGTCCGGTGGCGGAGCACATCCGCCCGGCCGCGCCCCCGAGCCCAAATGCGTTTCATCGTCGGCCCCTCGTCGACCCGGGCCTCCGCGACCGCGAGGTCCTCCACGTTGGCTTCCTGCTCATCGGCGTTGGCCAGGGCCGACTGAAGGACCTGGCGCGTCAGATGCGCCGCGCGCTGCGGCTGAAACTGGAGCAGGTCCAGCGCCTCCTGCACGTCCAGCCCGCGAATCATGTCCACGACCAGGCGGGCTTTCCTGGCCGACATGGGGGCGAACCTGTGCTTCGCTGTGTATGGCATCGGTCCGTTCTACCTTCCTGCGTATGCCCTCGCCGCCGTCCGGCTTCTCATCGCCGGGCCCGCCCCCCGGCGTGCCCGCGAAACGTCCGCGTGGGTGAAAACTCGCCCAGCTTGTGCCCCACCATGTCCTCGGTCACGTAAACCCGGTGGAAGATCTTGCCATTGTGGACCTCGAACGTATGGCCCACGAAGTCGGGCACGATCGTCGAGCGGCGCGACCACGTACGGATCGGTCGGTGTTCCCCGCTAACCTCCATGGCGTCGACTTTCTTCAGGAGCTTCTCGTCGACGAACGGGCCTTTCTTGATGGATCGTCCCATGATTGCCTTTCTCCGACCAGCCGGGAATAGCCTCCCGGCTGGGTGTTACGACTTCTTGATCTTCACCTCGCCGTATCTCCGGCTTCTCCGGCGGCGGATGATATTGCGGTTCTTCGGGTTACGCCCCTTTCGCGTCCTGCCGCCCTTGGCGGGCTTGCCGGTGGGCGAACATGGATGGCGTCCCCCGGCGCTTCGTCCCTCGCCGCCGCCCATCGGGTGATCGATCGGGTTCATCGAGGTTCCACGGTTATGGGGCTTGCGGCCCTTATGCCGTATCCTTCCGGCCTTCCCCCACCGCAGATTCGAGTACTCGCTGTTGCCCACGCGGCCGATCGTAGCCCGGCACCGCCCGTTGACGCGCCGCATCTCGCCGCTCGGCATGATCAGGACCACCGTCTTGCCCTCGCGGGCCGCGAGCGTCGCCGAGAGCCCCGCGCTGCGAACGATCTGTCCGCCACGGCCCGGCTCGAGCTCCACGTTGTGCACTTCCAGGCCCGGGGGAATATTGTGGACAGGCATCGCGTTGCCCGGCCTCGGCTCCACGCGTTCGCCACTGACGAGCCGGTCCCCCACCTGCACCCGGTCCGGGCACAGGATGTACCGTTTTTCGCCGTCCGCGTAATGCAACAGGGCGATTCGGCAGTTCCGGTTCGGATCGTACTCGATCGAGGCCACCTTGGCCGGCACCTCGAGCTTGTCGCGCCGGAAGTCGACCTTCCGGTAGATCTTCCTCGCCCCGCCGCCACGGAAACGCGAGGTCGTGATCCCCCGGCAGTTGCGCCCCCCGCGCTTCGCCATTCCATGCGACAACTTCTTCTGCCGCCTGGTGCTCGTCACGTCGGAGAAGTCCTGCACGCTGGAACGCCGGCGGGCGGGACTGGTCGGTTTGTAGTTTCGAACAGGCATCGCGCGAACCTCGCTGGTCACCGCTTAGAACAAGTCGATCCGGTCCTCGTCGTGAAGCGTAACGACGGCCTTCTTCCGATCCCGGGTCCGTCCGGTCCGGAACCGGAAGCGGCGCGGCTTTCCCTTCTGATTGATCGTTCTTACGCGCACGACACGCACGCCGTAGATCGCCTTCACCGCCTCGGCGATCTGGAACTTATTCGAATCCGGGCTCACCTCGAACAGGTACTGGTTCAGATCCTCGTTCAGGATCGTCCCCTTCTCCGTGACGACCGGCCGGATGATTGTCTCGTACGGATCCATCGCTACTCGCTCCGCGCCGAAAGCAACGCGTCGAAAGCCTCGCGGGTGAACACCAACCGCCTGGGCCACAGCACCTCCCATGGGTTCAGGTCCGAAACCGGCCTGACGCGCACCCGCGGAATATTTCTTGCACTCTTCCAGACGTTGACGTCCGGGACGGCGGTCGAGATCACGCACGGTCCCCGAATGGCGAGGGCATCGAGCACCTCGGCGATGCTCTTGGTCTTCGGCTCGCTCACCTCGAGGTTCGAGAGCACGCAGACCTCGCCGTCGATCATTTTGGCCAGCAGGGCGGAATCGAGCGCGGCCCGCCGGGCCTTTCGCGGCATCCGCTGCCGGAAGCTGCGAGACCGCTTCGCGAAGGCCACGGCTCCGCCCCGGCGAATATTGGTTCGCCGGCTTCCCGCCCGGGCCCGGCCGGTCCCCTTCTGCCGGTAGAGCTTCTGGCCCGAGGCGCGCACCATGCCGCGGCTTTTCGTCGCGGCTGTCCCCGCGCGCTGGTTGTTCTCGTAACGCAGCACGGCCTGCCGGAGCAGGTCCCGTTGCACCCGGCCCCCGAACAGGGCGGCGTCGACCTCGATCGGGTCGAGTTCTTTGCCGCCGACATCGTATACGGGTATTTCCAGCATCCCTGAGCCCTTGCGTTCCGTCCGGGTTACGATTTCACACTGCGGCGCACCATCAGGTAGCCGCCCTTGGGCCCCGGCACACTCCCCTTGACCAGCAGGAGGCTCCGGTCCGCGTCGATGCCCATGACGGCCAGCCGCTGAATGGTTCGCCGTACGTGCCCCATGTGGCCGGCCATCTTCTTCCCGGGCAGGATCGCCTTGTCCGGCAGGCTGCCCGAACCGATCGACCCGGCGCTGCGATGTTTCCGCTGGGTCCCGTGACTGGCGGGCTGACCGCCGAAACCCCACCGCTTCATCACGCCCTGGAAGCCCTTGCCCTTGGTGGTACCGATCACATCGACCCGCTCGACGCCTTCCAGAGAGTCAACCCGGACTTCCTCCCCGGGCTCGTAGGACTCGCCGTCGTCAAGCCGAATCTCTCGAACAAACTTCATCGGCCGACCCCCGGCCTTCCCGGCGTGCCCGGCCTGTGGCTTCGTCACCCTGGACTTCTTCGCCGGGTCGAATCCGAGCTGGACCGCATCGTAGCCGTCGGTCTCCCGCGTCCTGACCTGGAGAACCTGGCACGGGCCGGCCTGAATGATGGTCACGGGGACGGCATGACCCTCGGAATCATAGATCTGGGTCATGCCCAGTTTCTTACCGAGAATTGCTGGCGCCATCGCTCATTCCCCACTCACGCGATAGGCGGGCCGTGGCTCGGCCACTACCGCTCGCTAGGCATTCACCCGCGGCTCGCAAGACCTGCCCTGCCGGTCAGGCCTTGATCTTGATATACACTCCCGCGGGCATATTCAGCTTGTTCAAGGCATCTACCGTCTTTGCGGTCGGCTCCTCAATGTCGATCAGCCGTTTGTGCGTTCGAATCTCAAATTGCTCGCGAGACTTCTTGTCAATGTGCGGCGAACGCAACACCGTGTACCGCTCGATGCGCGTCGGCAGCGGGATGGGGCCTTTGACCCTCGCCCCCGTTCGCTTGCTCGTCTCGACGATCTCGACCGCGCTCTGGTCGAGCACGCGGTGGTCGTAGGCCTCCATGCGAATACGAATCATCCCTTCAGCCATCCGATCCAGACTCCTGTCAGGCCTACGCGCAACGCGAAGGTTGCGGCTACAGCGTCCCGGTTCATGCACTGTTCACTTGTGAGGAGCCGGGACCACCCCGCCTCGTAACCGTACCTTCCCCGCAAAGTTACAGACCATCTAGGATACCGCCCGAGCAGGAACTGTCAACAAAAATCCTGCTTTCCAGCGTTAAAAACCGCCCCGTCGGCACATTCACCCTCGGCGACAGCCTCGCCCCGCATGGGGCCCGGCCGAGAACCACCCGCGGGTGAGCCGCAGGGCCTTTCTCGCTCACAATCCGTGCGAGACCTTCGATGCGACGTCCTCGGGCATCGGAGCGTAGGAGAGCGGTTCCATCGTGTAGGATGCTCGCCCCTGGGTAAGGCCCCGCAGGGCCGTCGCGTACCCAAACATCTCTGCCAACGGGACTTGCGCGTGAATCACACGCAGCTCATCCCTTGTCACCGTATCGGTGACAATCCCGCGCCTGCCCATCAGATCCGACGTGATCTCGCCGAAGAACTCCAGGGGGGACACGACCTCCACCCGCATCACCGGTTCCAGAAGCACCACGTCGGCCTGCTCGACGGCCCGGCGAAGGCCGATGGCACCGGCGGCCTCAAAGGCCACCTCCGAACTGTCCACCGGGTGCTCCTTGCCGTCGAGAAGGGTCACCTTGACGTCGATCAGGGGGTACCCCGACACGATGCCGCTCTGCGCCGCTTCGCGGACCCCCTCCTCCACCGACGGGATGAATTCCTTGCTGATCACTCCCTGCTTGATGTCGCTTTCGAACAGCAGCGTGGCCTCCTCGTCTTCCTGCTTCCAAGGCTCAACGCGTAACTCGACGACGGCGAACTGGCCTCGTCCGCCCGTCTGGCGGACGAACCGCCCCTCGGCCTCCGCGGGCGCCTTGATCGTCTCCCGGTAGGCCACGCGCGGCTTGCCCACCCGGGCGCCCACGTTGAAATCGCGGAGCATCCGGTGCTTCAGCACCTCCAGGTGCAACTCGCCCATCCCGGCCACAATCGTCTGCCCCGTGTCCGGGTCCACCCGGTAGGTGAACGTCGGGTCCTCGCGCGCCAGGATGTTCAGCACCTCGCCGAGGCGTTCCCGTTCGGCGCTGGATCGCGGCTCGATGGACATCGAGATCACGGTCTTGGGGAAATGCATGCTCTCCATCAGCACGGGCCGTGTCGCGTCGCAAAGAGAATCCCCGGTTGACGTATGCTTCGGCCCTACTGCCGCGACGATATCCCCCGCGTAGGCGACGTCTTCGCGGATCCGTTCGTCGGCATGCATCCGCCACAGGCGGCTGACGATCTCCTTTCGGTCGCGCGTCACGTTCAGGACGCGCGTGCCGGCTTTCAACGTCCCGGAATAGATGCGGATCCAGGTCAGGTCTCCGTGCATGTCGCTGGCGATCTTGAAGGCCAGGCCCGCGAACGGCTCCTCCGGGTCCGGGTTCAAGGCCACGGACGTTTCCGGGTCCTTGGCGGACTTCGCCTCCACGGCCCCGATGTCCAGCGGGCTCGGCAAGTAGTGCAGCACCGCATCCATGAGGGACTGGATGCCCCGGTTCTTCAGCGCGGCGCCGCAT